>DAORUA010000030.1:0-17651 GCA_035432945.1 Vicinamibacteria bacterium
TCTTCGGTTCGAAGAAGGTGTTCGATTTCGTCGACGACAACCCGCTCGTCGAGTTTCATCCGAGCGACCGCACGAATGACACCTCGGTGATCCGGAGGAACAACAACACCATCGCCATCAACTCGGCTTTGCAGGTGGACCTCTCCGGCCAGGTGTGCGCGGATTCTCTCGGTCATCGGATCTACTCGGGCATCGGCGGCCAGATGGACTTCATGCGCGGCGCCGCGCTCTCCCGGGGCGGCAAGCCGATCCTGGCTCTTCCCTCCCTGGCCAAAGGCGGGAAGGTCTCGCGCATCGCCGCCGAACTCGCGCCGGGCGCCGGGGTGGTGACCACGCGCGGCCACGTGCAGTGGATCGTGACCGAGTACGGCGCGGTCAATCTCCACGGCCTTCCCCTGCGAAAGCGCGGCGAGGCCCTGATCTCCATCGCGCATCCCGACTTCCGGGCTGAACTGGGGCGGGATCTCGCGAAGATCCGGCATTTCCCGATGGCGCCCGCGGCCCTCCGGGCCTGATCGTGTCCCGCGCATTGAGCGCCTTCGGGCGCATTGCCCTTGTCCTCCTGCTCGCCCTCGTGCCCGTCACGTTCGGGGCGGCCGCTCCTCAAAAGCCCCGGCTTTCGCTGAAGGCGCTGCCCATGAACGGCACCACCTCCACCGTGTTCCTCTTCCAGGCCGTCCTCACCGGCGGGGAGGACAGCGAGGATTTCTACTGCCTCAGCACGGAGTGGATCTGGGAGGAGCAGCTGGACTCGAGCATCAACGAATCGGAGTGCCCGCCCTGGGTGCCGGGAGAGACGAAGATCGACCGGTCGTTCAGCGAGGAGCAGAGTTTCCGCTCTCCCGGGCCTCACCTGGTCAAGGTCGTGCTGCGCAAAGGCGAGAAGCAGATCGCCGCGGCGTCCATCACGGTCCGGGTTCGGGAGAATCCGTAGGGTCTTCGCCCGGGCGAACGCCCCAGCGCCTATAGTTCCCTTCGAGGTCAGGCAGGGAGCGGCTGCCCCAATTTCGAAGGAGCCCCCGTGCGTCCACTCATCGCCCTCGCGTTCGCCGCCACTCTCGCCGCCTCCGTGGCCCTGGCCCAGGAAACCCCCACCGAGCGCGAGGCCGCGCGCGATGTCCTGAAGAAGATGGGCGACCTCGAAACATCGCTCGATGTCCCCGGTCTCGTCGCGAAGCTCACCGGACCCAACCCGGCTCGCGATGCGGTGACCGCGCGAGCGAAGGAGTTGATGGAGAAGGAACTCCTCGCCCTGGGCGACGACATCACGAGGAACCCCGAGATCGGCTTCGTGGAGAAGCGGTCGGTCGGGAAGCTCACCGACTACCTCAAGGCGCACGGCTTCGAGGTCACCATCGGCACCCCCGGGCTCGAGACCGCGTTCGTCGCGAAGTACAAGGGCAACAACGGCGCGCCGAACCTCGGCATCATCGTCGAGTACGACGCGCTTCGCGGCACGGAGCGCGCGTTCCACGGCGACCAGCATTCGACCCAGGGGCCGATCGGGATCGCGGCTGCGGTCGCGATGGCCGAGTACCTTGCGAAGACGAAGTCGCCGGGCAGCGTGGTGGTCTTCGGCACGCCCGGCGAGGAGATGATGCCGCCGAACGCGAAGACCGAGATGTTCAAGGCGGGCGTCTTCACGGGCATGGACATCCTGGTGCGCTCCCACGCCTCGGCCGCCACCAGCCGGCCCGCGCCCGGGTTTGGCACCTGCTGCCTGAACATCGACGGAGTCAAGTACACGTTCTCGGGCGCGCCCGCCCATCAGATGACCAGTTGGAACGGGCGCAACGCCCTCACCGCGGTGATCCACCTCTTCAACAACATCGACGCGGTGCGCAGCAACATCCGGCCCGAGGCGCGTATCCAGGGCGTGATCACCGAGGGCGGCGCCGCCCCCAACGTGGTGCCCGATCGCACGGTCGCGGATTTCTACATCCGTTATCCCGACGAGGTGTACCTCAAGCAGATCCGCGAGTTCACCGACAACGCGGCCCGCGCGGCCGCCCTCGCCACCGGCACCAAGGTGAAGATCGACCATTACGGCACCGCGCGGGACGGCATCTCGGTCGCGACCCTCGCCGAGGTGGGGTTCGCCTACATGAAGAAGTTCGGGGCGATCAAGGTGAACCCGGAACCGGGGAAGCCGCAGGGCTATGAGGAGACGGGCAGCGTGTCGCGGCACATCCCGGGGCTGGGCTTCTCAGCCGCGTCCTCGAACTTCCCCAACCACACCTACGAGATGGAGGCGGATGCGCTCACCGAGGTGGGACACGGCGGCTTCGTGATCGACGCCCTTGGCATGACCGCCCTGCTCTTCGACTTCGCCACCCGGCCCGACTACCGGGCCCTGGTCAAGCGCGAATTCGAGGGGATCCAGGCTCTCCAGAACGAATACATCGCCGCCCTGGAGAAGCCCTACCAGGTCCCGAAAGTCCCGGATCCCCGCTAGAGACGACTACTCGATCTTCGCGACCACCTTCGCGTTCACCTTGCCGTTGGCGTGGCTGAACACGTAGTTGTTCTTCTCCATGTTCGGCGTGCGGGGGGTCTTGAGGGTGAGGGTCACGATCTTGCCCGGGGGGACGGGCTGATTGAAGACCCGGGTCGCGCCCGGGGCGGGGTTTCCCGCCTTGTCGTACCAGTACTCCTCGATCCGCAATCCGGCGATCGACTGCTTCGACATGTTCTGCAGCTTGAAGGTGGTTACGACCTCCTTGCCCACGACCTTGGTCGAGGGAGCGGTGATCGCGACTTCGGCCACCCCTTTGAGCTGGGCCGAGACGGTGCCGACGAGGGCGAGGGAACTCACGAGCGCGGCTGCGAGAACCCCGCGGAAATTCATTTTCATGGAAGCCTCCGTTTCTGGTTGGGGGCGACGGTCGCCGCCTGTGTCCATGGGAATCATAGGGCCGAAAACCCTGCGGGCAAAGGACGATTTGCGCAGGTTTTGGCCGCGAAAACGCACTCTTTCCGCTTCAAGAATCCGGATCATCCCCGGGCATATAGTCCGGATTCCAGCAAATCGTCAGGAGCTTCCATGAATCTTCGCCTTCCCGGCCGCTTGGCGGCCGTCCTCTTCCTCGCCTCCTGCCTCGGGGCCGCCGCCCAGACCAAGGCCCCCGTCAAGGGGGGAAAGGCCGCGGCACCCGCCGCCCCGCCCGCCGCGAAGCGGCCCCTGGCGCACCGGGATTACGACGCCTGGCGCTCCATCGCCACCCCCACCCTGTCGCGGGACGGGCGGTACTTCGCCTACTCGTACATGCCGCAGGATGGCGACGGGGATCTCGTGGTCCGCGATCTCAAGACCGGGAAGGAGCAGCGGTACGGCGTCGGCGCTCTGCCCCCGCCTCCCCTCCCCGATCCCGACGCGAACCCCGATGCGCCGCCACCGGTCCGGAACGTGCGGATCTGGTTCACCGGGGACAGCAAGTACGTCATTTGCACCACTTATCCGCTCAAGGCCGACACCGAGAAGGCGAAGAAGGAGAAGAAGAAGCCCGAGGAGATGCCGAAGGGAGGCCTCGTGATCGTGGATCTCACCACCTTCGCGTCGACGCCCATCGCCTCGGTCAAGAGCGTCCAGGTCCCGTCGAAGGCGGGGGATTGGATCGCCTACCTGAAGGAATCGAAGGAAGCGACGCCGCCCGCGCGGCCCGGGGTGACGCGCAAGGAGTACGGGACGGACCTCGTGGTGCGCGATCTGGCGTCGGGTCAGGAGAGGGCGTTCGGCAGCGTCCTCGAGTACGCGGCCGCTCGCGACGGGAAGACCCTCCTTTTCGCGGTCTCGTCGAAGACCGACTCGGAAAACGGCGTATTCGCGATGAACGCGGGGGCGCGCCAGGATGCCCCGATCGCCCTCGCCGCGGGTCCCGGCCGCTACCTGAAGGTCACCTGGGACCGCGAGCAGAAGCGCGCCGCTTTCGTGAGCGATCGAGACGACGCGGCTTCGAAGGCCCCGAAGTTCAAGGCGTACCTGTGGGATCGCGGCCCGGGCGCCGCGGCCGCGGTGGTCGACGCCTCGACTCCCGGGATGCCGCCCTCTCTCTCCGTTTCCGACAAGGGCCAGGTGGCTTTCTCGCGCGACGGCAGCCGTCTCTACATTCCGGCCGCGCCACCGGCGGTTCCTCCGAAGGCCGATGGGGACGACCCGCCCGCCGACGAGAAGGTCGTCGTCGACATCTGGAACTACAAGGACGACCTCGTCCAGCCCATGCAGAGGATCCGCGCCGCTCAGGACCGCGCCCGGACCTTTCGGGGCGTCTACCAGATCGCGGAGAAGCGATACCTCCAGGTGGCCGATGCCACTCTTCGCACCGTGGCGATGTCGGATGACGGCGGCCGCGCGGTGGGCCTCGACGACGCGCCCTATCGGCGGATGATCGACTTCGACGGGACATACAGCGATGTCTACCTCGTCGATGCCTCCACCGGCCAGCGCAGACTCGTGGAGAAGAAGTGGCGCGGCGGCGGCGGCTTCGGCGGTCCTTCGTTCCAGTGGTCGCCCTCGGGCGAGTTCGCGGTCTTCTTCGCCGACCGCCACTGGCACGCGCTCAACGCGAAGGACGGCTCCGTCTCGAACCTGACCCGCACCGTTCCCGCGGCCTTCCACGACGAGAAGGACGACACGCCGGACCCGCCGACGAGCTACGGGGCCCCGGGCTGGACGAAGGACAGCGCGTCGTTCCTCGCGAACGACCGCTTCGACGTGTGGCAGCTCTTCATGGACGGCCGACCCGCGAAGAACCTCACCGAGGGTGAGGGCCGCAAGGCGAAGGTGGTCTACCGGGTGGAGCGGACCGAGCCCGTCGATGAAGACGACGACGAGCGGGGGATCGACCCCGGCAAGCCTCTGACCCTGCGCGGCGAGGACGACGTCACCCATGCGACTGGCTTCTATCGCGATGCCTTCGAGGGCGCGGCGGCCCCGGTGAGGCTGATCGCCGCCGACCGGAACTACCGCTTCGCGGGCCGGGCGAAGGACGCGGACGTGTTCCTCGTGACCGCCCAGCGCTTCGACGAGTTCCCCGACGTCCACGTGACCGATTCCACCTTCAAGACGCTCGCGAAGGTGACGAACGGCGGCGCCCAGATGGCGCCCTTCACCTGGGGGAAGGCCGAACTCGTCGATTTCAGGAACTCCGACGGGGTGGCTCTCCAGGCCGGCCTGATCAAGCCCGAAGGGTTCGATGCGAAGAAGAAGTACCCGCTGATCGTCTACATCTACGAGACCCTCTCGGAGAACGTCCACAACTTCGTGAATCCCGCGCCCGGCACCAGCATCAATTTTGCCTACTACGCGAGCAACGGCTACCTGATCCTGACCCCGGACATCGTCTACACCCTGGGCCAGCCGGGACAGGACGCGCTCAAGTCGGTGCTCCCGGCCATCCAGACCGTGGTGGACAAGGGCTTCGTCGACGAAGCGAACATCGGGATCCAGGGCCACTCCTGGGGCGGCTACCAGATCGCGTACATGCTCACCCAGACCAGCCGCTTCAAGGCCGCCGAAGCGGGCGCCCCGGTCGGGAACATGACGAGCGCCTATTCCGGCATCCGCTGGGGGACCGGCCTCCCGCGCCAGTTCCAGTACGAGCAGACCCAGAGCCGGATCGGACCGTCGCTCTACGACGCGCCCCTCAAGTACGTGGCCAACTCGCCGATCTTCCAGATCAAGCGCGTCACCACGCCGGTGCTCATCATCGCCAACGACAACGACGACGCGGTGCCGTGGTACCAGGGCATCGAGTACTTCCTCTCCCTACGCCGCAACGGGAAGGAGGCGTACCTCTTCAATTACAACGGTGAGTTCCACGGCCTGCGGAAGCGGCACAACCAGAAGGACTACACCGTCCGCATGCAGCAGTTCTTCGACCACTTCCTCAAGGCCGCCCCGAAGCCGGAGTGGATGGAGAAGGGCGTTCCCTACCTCGAGCGCGAAGAGGAGAAGGAGCGCTTCCTGAAGGGCGTCTACAAGCCTTAGGCTCCCGGCTCGCGCGGGGCAGCGCCCAAAGCCCGGGACGCCCGATGGACTCTCCGCCTCATCGAGAGGAGGCGGAGTCCGTCGTTCGCGACTTATTGGCTTGCGCGATCCGCAAGGACGGCGCGGCCTGATTCAGCTGGGCCTTCAGCTCATCGACGGCCGCGGCCAGGCTCAGCAGCCGTGCGTTCGTCGCCTCCACCGAGGACAGGCGCGTGCGTACCGTGTTCAGCTCGGCCGCCAGCGTCTCGTTTCTGGCCTGCAGCTCCGCCATTCGAGTCTCGGATCGCTTCAACTCGGCCTGCATCACTCCAGCCATCGGCGACGCGCTCATTCCCACGGCGACGTTGCCGAGGCTGATCCCGCCGCCCTGGAGGGGACCTCCCTGGTCCCAGGAGACGCCCAGCACCTGCTCCCACTGGTTCGAGGCCATCTTCTCCCGAGAAACCGCGATCGCGGTCCCGTCATTGAGGCCGCTCGGGAGGATCAGGTCGCCCTTGGAAAAGGGGCCACGGATCTTGACCAGCGTCTGGCCGAGGAATGCCACCTTCTCGTAGAGGTGCTTCTGCCCCTCCGGCGGCATGTTGCCGAGGACGACGGGCTTGAAGGAGACCACCATGACCTGGCTCGCTCCGCCGGTGTTCTTCGTGATCTTGCCGGCGAGAACCCCCACTACGTCCGTGACCGCGAGCTTCTCTTCCGGATCCATGCGCTCCAGCCACTCCGCGTAGTCGCCGAATCCCGACTCGTAGGTGACACCCGCGGAGAAAGCCGCCTTCGCGTACTGGATCATGAAGCCGATGCGATCGCTCTTGGCCTTCCATGCGAGGCTCGCCACCCGGCCGAACTGCTCCACGAACCGGTCCCCGAGCTGGTCCCCCTCGACCATGTCGAAACTGAGCTCGAAGGTCTTGAACGGCGACTGCAGCTGGCTGATCCCGCCCGGGTTGAGAGTGGGGAAGGTCGGAGGTGTGTATTGGAGTCCGAGACCGGATTGCCCCATCGAGCCTGCAATCATGGTGGGAAAGGTCAGGCTGAAGCCGAGCGCGGGCTGGGCCAGAGAACCCCAGTTGATGCCGGGCGAGGCTCCCGGACTGAAGGAGAGCGAGGGAAGCGATCCCGGATCGAACCTCCAATTGGCAAAGTCGAGGCCGGGCCAGTGAATGGCGGGGAGACTGCCCGCGCTGAAACTCGCCGAGGGCAGGGTGCCCGGAGAGAACGAAGGGGCGATGGCGGTATGCGTGAACGATCCGCCGGTGAGTGAAGGCGCCACGAAACCAGGGTGCGTAAGCGAGCCGGCCGAACCCCCCGACAGGGTCGGCGCGGTGAACTGCAGCCAGTCCGGGTTCAGCTCGACGTTGAGCTTGAACAGGTCGGCCGGATTGGCCTGGATGCCGACCGCCGCCATGCCGGTCAGGACGTTCGTGATGTCGAGGGGCGACACCCCCTCGATACGGCCCGTGATCTTGTCCACGCTGTTCTCGTCCCGCTCGTAGAACGTCACGTAGTTGTCGTTGGTGTTGATCCGGTTGCCGAAGCCCGGCACCACGAGGGGGCTGTGGCTGTTCAGGACCACCGCGATACCGGCGGTGTTGTGACGGGACGTGTCCGCCTCGGATTCGGTGGCGCGCTGGTTCTCGACCACGAGCACGTGATGGTCCGGCACGAAAGGAAAGGCGACGCCGACGAGGTCCGAGTCCGGTCCCGCGACATCCGCGCTCAGGCGAAGCCGGCCTCCGTTCGAGGCCCCCTCGGCGACGAAGATCCCGGAGGGAGCCTCGACCTTCCGGCAGCTGCTGTCTCCGGTCAGGACCTCGCCGGCGCCGCATGTCCCGACGGCCGACGCTCCCGTGGGCCCGGTCGGCCCTGCTGGTCCTGACGATCCCTGCGGCCCCGTCGCACCCGTCAGGCCCTGTGGTCCCGGGATCCCCTGGGGCCCCTGCGCTCCCGTGGCGCCGGTCGCCCCGGTGTCCCCCTTGTCGCCCTTCGCGCCCTGGATGCCTTGCGGGCCCTGCGCGCCCGTCGCGCCCGTCGCCCCGGTCTCGCCCGTCGCGCCCTGAATCCCTTGCGGACCTGGCTCCCCGGGCAGACCCGTCTCCCCCTTTGGACCCACTTCTCCCCGGTCACCTTGCGGCCCGACCGCGCCGATAGTCGCGACGAAGGTCGCTTCCTGCTCCGGGCCATCCTTGTCTTCATTCCGTTCATCCCGCCGCTCATCCCGGCGGCCGTGGGAGCGGGGGCGGAAGACGGTCAGGAGATAGCTGCCCGGCCCCAGCCCCGGCGGCAACTGGACGAGGATCTCCGTGTCCGTCCAGAAAAGCAGGGTGAGGGGCCCGCCGTTGAGCGTGACGCGGCCCGGATCGACCCCGAAGCCGGCGCCCGCGAGGGCCAGGGTCTCGGCAGCGAGGTCGGGCGTGGTGTTCACGACCGCCATGGCTGCCCTCTCGTTGCCGTCCTTCTTGTTCTTGTCCTTCTCCTCGCTGCCGGCCCAGGAGCCGGCAGCCAACGCCCACACCAAGCCCGTCGCGAGAACACGCAATCCGATATGCCTCATAAGAAGTCTCCCTGTGGTAATTCGCAGCCTCTATGGAACCTTTCCCTGCCGCTTCGGCTGGTCAGGGCACGATGCAGCCCTGCGCCTGCAGCCTCATGTTGTCGAACCCGAAGAAGTCCGAGAAGGGACTCCCGACGCTCGAGGTCTGCGCGAGCCGGACCGCGAGCCGGTCTCCGGACACCGTCGACCCCGCCGCGAAAACCTGCTGGGCGCCCGTGACCGCGAAAGTCCCGCCGCTCATGCTCGCCCCCGCGTAGGGCGCGGTTCCGGTGACGGCCGAGCCGAGGGGGGTGAACGTGGTTCCGTTGAGCGTGCCGATCTGGATGCGATAGCCGGAGTTGCCGCCGGCCAGGCCGGCCATGTAGCCGGCGTCGAGGGTCAGGGTGTAGGTGGTATTTGCGCGAATCGCCACGCCCGTGTCGTGCTGGACCTCGTAGTTTCCGTAGGCCGTCGTGCCGAGCATGGCTCCGTTCGCCGCGAGGTCCCAGGCCTGGGCGGCCCCGGAAACGTTGGTCCAGCCCAGGGCCGGCAGGTCCAGGTCGCCCCCGTGCTCAAAGCGGCTGCTGTTCGAAGCCCCGTCGAGGTTGCCGACGAATGCCGTGTTCGAGCAGGGTGTCGGCGATGCGGACGGCGTGGGAGTCGGGTCGGCCGGCGGGCGCGTGTCGAGCGTGAAGGAACGACGCGTCACTCCGCCCACCCGGTCATCGAGGGTGACCGTGACGAGGTACGCCGCCTCGCGCTCGTAGGTGTGGCTCGAGCGACAGGGCCCGCAATGGATGTTGTCGCTGCCCCCGTCGCCCCAGTCGATCACGAGGCGGGGCGCGTCACCGAGGGGGGACGACGAGGACCACATCTGGACGTAGACCTCCGTCTCCCGACGAACCTTGATGGCGTAGCTGAAGGCGGCGAACGCGTAGAACGCCGGTTCGTTCGTCTGTGCGACGCGAACCAGCTGGATCTCGATCGGGCCGGTCTGAACGTCGCCTACGGCGCTCTGACGACCCTCGGGACCAGGCACGCCCGGCATGGTCGCCGTGGGCGCGGAGCTGGGCCCGGAGCCGAGGTTCGAGTTGCCCTGTGAGCAGGCGATCGCGAGCACGGCGGATGCGACGAGCGAAGGTCGACCGGCATACAACATGAAGGCGCGATAGGTCATAAACAGTCTCCCTGAGGTGAGCCGCAGCATTGCAGAGCCTTCTCCGGCCCCGGAGTCTCCACGACGAGACCCTCTCTATCTGCTAATGCGTGAACGGACCCCGGGACTTGTCATGGCCCCGGAGATTTTCCGGAACGGCCGACTATTCCAGCCCGGCCTGCAGGGCGAAGTCGGCCCATCGGGGGTCATTGCGCAGGCTCTTCACCCGCGGGTCGGTCTTCAGGTATGGGATGTTGTTGGCCCGGGCCAGCCGGGCGACGTCGATCAGTCGAAAGGCTTCGTCCCGGTTGCCGAGTGACGCCTGCACGAGGGCGAGGGACAGCGGTTGCGTGTAGCCCGGCCGCTCCCGGGCGGACAACTGGAGCCAGAGCCGCTTCGCCTCGGCGCTTCGACCGGCGCGCGCGGTGGCCATGGCGCGGCCGGGAAGCCCGCTGTCCGATCCCCACAGGCGACTCACCTCGATGTAGTACGCGATGGATTCGTCGTAGCGCCCCTCCTCCGTGGCCACCATGGCCAGGCAGTCGATCGCGGGCACGAAATCCGGGGCCGCGTCGAGGGCGCGTTGACAACGTTCCCGGGCCTTCTGGAACTGGTGACCGAAGTAGTAGGCGCGGCCTTCGTCGACGGCGATGACCGGGGAAAGCGGGTCGAGCTCCTTCGCGCGCGATAGCGCCGCCACCGCTTCCTCGGTGCGCCCGCGCGCCATCAGGAACTCGCCGTACCAGTGATGGGCTCTCGCATACCCGGGGCGCGTGCCCGCGGCCCGACGAAACTCGGCTTCGGCCGCGGCCCACCGCCACTCGAAGAGGAACAGGCACAGGGCCAGGGTGGTTCGCGCCTCCGCGAGGTTCTCGTCGCGCTCGAGGGCCTGTCGGGCCGCGGCGATGGCCTTTGGGAAGGTGTCGGCGGGAGGCAACACGCCGTAGGCGCCGATCAGGGCCCACGTCTCGGCCAGGCCGGCGTGGAGCAGGGGATGGTCCGGGTCGCGCTCCAGCGCCTGGTCGAAGAGCCCGCGAGCCTGGCGGAGGCCTTCGGGCGTGCGCTTGTTGAGTTGATAGCGGCCCTTCAGATAGAGGTTGCGCGCCCCGGGGTCCATGGGCGCCTCGGCGGCGCCGGACGGCAGCCGCAGACGTTCCGTGACCCGTCGGGCGATCTCCTCGTCCAGCGCACCGCCCGCCTCGAGCCGCGAGGCAAATCGCTGGCTCCAGAGCACCTCGCCGCTGTGAACGCCGACGAGATTCACCTCGACCTCCGCGCCATCGCGCTGGGGCATCAGGCGGCCGGTCAGCACCGCATCGACCTTCAGCTCGCGGCCCACCTCGGCGGGCCGGCCTTCACGACCTTTGAACTGAAAGGCCGTGCTGCGCGCGATGACCTTGAGGTTCGGAAGCTGGGCCAGCCGGTTCAGTACGCCCTCGGCGATGCCCTCCCCGAGGTAGTCGAGATTCGGATCGCCGGAGACGTTGGTCAGAGGCAGGACCGCCAGCGAGGAGACGAGCGGGCCGCGCCCGACCCGCTGCCACGCGCCCCAGCCCGCGATGACCGCGAGCAGTGCGCATGCGGCCGCGGCGAGCGCCCGGCGGTGGCGACGGAGCCGGGTGCGCCAGTTCTCACCGCGCGCACCCAGGGCCTCGAGGTCATCGAGCATGTCCTCGATTCGTGGATAGCGCGCGACGGGATCCTCGGCCAGGCCGCGGCCCAGGATGCGCGCGAGCCCCGGACCTGGCCGGGGCCCCGCCTCTCGTTCGTCCCGCGAATGGCCGCCCGACTCCACGGGCAGGACGCCCGTCACCATCTCATGCAGGACCACGGCCAGGCTGAAGATGTCCGCGCGCGCGTCGACCACCCCACCCCTGGCCTGCTCGGGAGCCATGTAGTCCGGCGTCCCCAGCACCGCCCCTGCCCGGGTGCGCGGCTCCGATCCGGGAAGGGCGCTCTCGCCGAGCTGCTCGCCGGGCAGGAGCTTCGCGAGGCCGAAGTCGAGCACCTTCACGTAGCCATCGCGACGGATCATCAGGTTCTCGGGCTTGATGTCGCGATGCACGATGCCCGCGTCGTGCGCGGCCCGCAGCGCCCGGGCCGCCTGTGCCGCGATCTTCACGGCTTCGGCCTCGGTCAGCGGCCCCCGGTCGATCCGGCTCCGAAGAGTCTCGCCGTCGACGAACTCCGTGACGATGTAACGGCGCCGGTCGAACTCGCCGATCTGGTGCACCGTGATGATGTTGGGGTGATTGAGGGCCGAGGCCGCCCTCGCCTCCTCGGTAAAGCGGTGCAACCGCCCGGCGTCGCTCGTGAACCGCAGGGGGAGAAGCTTCACCGCCACGCGGCGGCCCAGCGAGAGGTCGTCCGCCAGGTACACCTCGCCCATGCCTCCCTCGCCGAGCAGCGACACCACCCGGTAGCCGCCGATTTCGCGGCCGGCCATCGTTCCCGGGGCCGTGTCGGACGCCCAATCGGACACGACACCCTTCAACACGGCTGCAGAGGTGTCATGCGAGGAGTCAGCGGCCAGAAGCGATTCCACCTCGAGGCGTACTTCCTCATCGCCGCCGCAGCTCGAGGCAATGAAAGCCCGACGCTCGGCCGGGGGATGCTGAAGCGTCTCGTGGAAGATCCGCTCGGCGATCTGCCAGCGTTCCGGAGAGAGCATCAGGCCAGTTCGCGCTGGAGCCAGGCGCGCGCCAACCGCCAGTCCCGCATCACCGTGGCCACCGAGACCGACAGGACCTCCGAGGTCTCCTCGACGCTCAACCCGCCGAAGTACCGCAGCTCCACGATGCGGCTCTTGCGCTCGTCCTGGACGGACAGCTTCTGGAGGGCCAGGTCCAGCGCCAGCAGCTCCTCGCCGCGATCGAGCGTCACCGGCAGGCTTTCATCGAAGGTCACGCGGGCGGCGCGGCCGCCCCGCTTCTGGTAGTTCTTGCGCCGGCAATGGTCGACGAGGATGAAACGCATCAGGTGGGCCGCGACGGCGATGAAGTGCGCCCGACTCTGCCACTGCATCCGTCGTTCGCCCACCAGCTTCAGGTACACCTCGTTGACCAGGGCGGTGGCCTGCAAGGAGTGTCCCGGCCGCTCCCGCGCCACGTAGTTGCGTGCCAGCTGGTGGAGCTCCTCGTGCACCAGCGGCATGAGGGCATCGAGGGCCTGGCGGTCGCCCCGACTCCACTGGTCGAGCAGGTGGGTGACCTCTGGGCTGGGAGTCATTGCGGGGAATCTTAGCCGCACGTCTTCAACGAGTTCGACGGCGGCGACGGGCTCAGGACCGGCAGGGCGGGATGATGCATTTGCACCCGGCGATCAGTCGTACGGAGGTTGACTAGAATCAGTCGGTGATCGCGCCCACCAACCTCACGGAAATCTTCGGGCAGATCGACATCTACCTGTTCGACCAGATTCTGCGGGGCCGCATCCCGCAGGGGAGCCGGGTCCTGGACGCCGGCTGCGGAAGCGGCCGGAACATCCACTACCTCCTGAACGCGGGCTACGACGTCTCCGCCGCCGACGCCGACCCGAACGCGATCAGCGAGGTGATGCGGCTCGCCGCCGACCTGAACGCGTCGCTTCCTCCCACGAACTTCCGCCGCGAGCCGGTGGAGGCCATGTCGTTTCCCGACGAGTCCATGGACGTGGTCCTGAGCATCGCGGTGGTGCATTTCGCGCTCTCCGACGAGCAGTTCGAAGCGATGCTGGAGTCGATCTGGCGCGTGCTCAAGCCCGGCGGCATGTTCTTCTGCCGGCTGGCCTCGAACATCGGCATGGAGTTCCGGATGGTCCAGAAGAAGGGGCGACGGCACCTGCTCCCCGATGGCACGGAGCGCTACCTCGTCGATGAGGCGTTGCTGATGGAGTGGACGAACCGGCTGGGCGCGGTGCTTCTCGATCCCCTGAAGACCACGATCGTCCAGAACCAGCGATGCATGACCACCTGGGCGATTCGAAAGCTGGAGAAATAATTGATCGCGATCGCGGGCATCCCGTTCCCCTTCATCCTCTTCGCCCTGACCTTGTTGGGGGTGGCGCTCTTCCATCACCACACCCTGGCCGTCGCGGTCACCGGCCTCACCTCGATCGTCGCCTTCGGACTCCTGACTGGGCAGCTCGACCTCATGACCCACCTCGGCCATGAGTGGGTTGTCCTCGCCAATCTCTTCGGCCTGCTCGTGGGCTTCGCGCTCCTGGCCGACCATTTCCACCAGTCGGGAATGCCCGACCTGCTGCCGAAGTTTCTTCCCGACGGCTACGCGGGCGCGTTCTCGCTCCTGATCCTCATCTTCGTGCTGTCCAGCTTTCTCGACAACATCGCCGCAGCCATGATTGGCGGGACGGTGGCGGCGACGGTCTTCCGGGGCCGCGTGCACCCGGGTTACGTGGCCGCGATCGTCGCGGCCTCCAACGCAGGGGGATCGGGGAGCGTCATCGGCGACACCACGACCACCATGATGTGGATCGACGGAGTGAGCCCGGGCGACGTGCTCCATGCCTACGTGGGGGCCGTGGTCGCCGTCCTCGTGGTCGCGCTCATCGCGTCCGCGCAGCAGACCCGCTTCGCCCCGATCCTGGCCGATCCCGTGGACGCCCCGCCTCTCGACTGGAAGCGGCTGGGCATCGTCGCATTCGTCATGACCACGGCGGTGGTCACGAACTTCGTCCTCAATACCCGGTTCAGGGAGTGGGCGGACTCCTTTCCGTTCATCGGAGCCGCCGTGTTGCTGACCGTGGGCCTGTGTTCGGTCATCCGCGCACCCAACTGGAGCCTGCTCCCGGCCACGGTCAAGGGCAGCCTCTTTCTTCTGAGCCTGGTCCTCTCCGCGTCCCTTATGCCCGTGTCCGCTCTCCCCGCCGCTTCGTGGCAGTCGACCATGACGCTGGGTTTCGTATCCGCGGTGTTCGACAACATCCCCCTTACCAAGCTCGCTTTGACCCAGGGAGGTTACGACTGGGGGATGCTCGCCTATTCGGTCGGGTATGGAGGTTCGATGGTCTGGTTCGGGTCGTCGGCGGGGGTCGCGATCTCGAACATCTACCCGGGGGTCAAGTCGGTGGGAACGTGGCTGCGCCACGGGTGGCACGTGACTCTGGCCTTCATCCTGGGTTTCATGGCGCTCCAACTTGGTCTCGGGTTTCACCCGCACGCCCCCCACAAGGCCGCCCCCGCGGCTGTCCACGAGGCGGCCCGGCCCTAGACGGGATCAAGTGGGGTCAGGCCGTCCGGAGGAGCAGGATCGCCACATAAGTCACGTACACCGCGACGAGCAGCCCGCCCTCGCCTCGCCGGACGATCCGGCCCGTGTACATCAGCGGAAACAGCAGCAGGGTCATTCCGAGCATCCACCAGTTGTCGACGCTCGCGATCGAAGGGTGGACTCGCAGGGGATGGATCACCGATGAGAGGCCGAGGAGGCCGAGGATGTTGAAGAGGTTCGAGCCGATCACGTTCCCGATAGCGATGTCGTCGCGTCCCCTGATGCTGGACATGAGGGATGCGACGACCTCGGGCAGCGAGGTTCCCACCGCGACGATGGTGAGCCCGATGACCCGTTCGGACATGCCGAGCAGGCGCGCGAGGGTGATTGCGCCGGTGACGGTCTGCTGCGCGCCCAGGCCGAGCAGGGCGACGCCCACCGCGATCAAGGCGATCAGCAGCGCGAGCCGCGGAGCCCTCGCCCCCGACAACTCGCTTACTTCCGCCTTCAATTCCGCGTTCTCAGCTGCGCTCACCTGCCCCCGGACCAGGGTCACCATGTAGGCCGTGAAACCCACGTAGACCGCGAGGAACAGGACGCCGTCTACCCAGTTGAGCACTCCGTCCTGGGAGACCGCGACGCACATCAGGGTGACGATGAGGAGAACCGGATACTCGAGCCGGATGGTATTTCCGGTGATCGCGAGGGGCCGAACCAGCGCGCACAGGCCGAGGACCCCCCCGATGTTGAACAGGTTGGATCCGACCGCGTTGGCCACCGCGATGTCGGCCTGGCCGCGGAGGCTCGCGATCACGCTCACCGCGAGGTCCGGGACCGAGGTGCCGGCCGCGACCACGGTGAGGCCGATGAGGGCCGGACTCAGCCGGAACCGGGTGGCGAGGCCGACCGCCCCACGCAGGAGCGCTTCCCCGCCCACGCCGAGGAGCACGATGCCGAGGAGGATGCGCCAGGCCGGATCGAACACGGCCCGGTTACTTGATCTCCCAGGTCTCCGGGCCGCGGAGGAGCTTGCCCAGGTCGCCCCGGCCCTTCTTCGCGATGATCTGCTTCACCTGATCGTTCACGCTGTCCTCGTAGATCGGCGCGTCGACCGCGCGCAGCACGCCCACCGGGGTGGGGAAGCCGGGCCGCGAGTCCATGCTCGCGAGCATGTAGGCGTACGCCGGGGAGGGATGCTGCTCGTTGTGGACGAGGAGATCCGCTTCCGAACCTCCCTCGCCGAGGGTCACCACTTCGATGTCGAACCCGTTCTGACGGATCCCCTGGCTCTTGTTCTTGCCGAACACCAGCGGCTTGCCGTGTTCGAGGAAGAGGACCCGGTCGTCGCGCACGTCCTTCTCGGTGATCGCTTCCCAGGCGCCGTCGTTGAAGATGTTGCAGTTCTGCAGGATCTCCGTGAAGGCGGTGCCCTTGTGCGAGGCCACCCGCTTGAGCGTGGTCTTGAGGTGCGGCTGCATCACGTCGACCGACCGGGCGATGAAGGTAGCGCCCGCGCCGAGGGCGAGGGCGAGGGGCGAGAAGGGACGATCCACCGAACCGAAGGGCGTGGACTTCGCCTTCTTGCCGATCTCGGAGGTGGGAGAGTACTGGCCCTTGGTGAGGCCGTAGATCCGGTTGTTGAAGAGGAGGACCTTGAGCCCCACGTTTCGGCGGAGCATGTGGATGGTGTGGTTGCCGCCGATGGAGAGCGAGTCGCCGTCGCCGGTCGCCACCCACACTTCAAGGTCGGGCCGCGCCACCTTGAGTCCCGTGGCCACCGCGGGCGCGCGCCCGTGGATGGTGTGGAACCCGAAGGTGTTCATGTAGTACGGGAAGCGGCTGGAGCAGCCGATGCCCGACACCACCGCGAACTTCTCTCGCGCGATGCCCAGTTCGGGGAAGACCGACTGGACGGCGGCGAGGATGGCGTAGTCGCCGCAGCCCGGGCACCAGCGAACTTCCTGGTCGGTCTGGAAATCCTTGCGGGTCAGGGGAACAGCTGCGGTCATTTCATCACCTCGAGAACCTTCTTCTCAATTTCGCTCGTCTTGAACGGCTTGCCCTCGACCTTCGAGTACGAGATGGCATCCACCAGGTAGGTGGCGCGCAGGATGAAAGAGAGCTGGCCGAGGTTGATCTCGGGCACCAGCACCTTCTTGTAGCGCTTCAGCGCCGCGCCCAGATTCTTCGGCATGGGGTTCAGGTGGCGGAGATGGATGTGGCCCACCTTGTGACCCTTGGCGCGCAGCCCGTGGAGCGCGGAGGTGATCGAACCGCAGGTCGACCCCCAGCCCACGATCACCACATCGCCCTCGGGGTCTCCCGCGGGGACGACATCGGGGATGTCGGCCACGACTCC
This sequence comes from Vicinamibacteria bacterium, assembly GCA_035432945.1. GTDB lineage: Bacteria > Acidobacteriota > Vicinamibacteria > Fen-336 > JAGNNV01 > JAGNNV01. The sequence goes on from DAORUA010000030.1 coordinate 17,239, forward strand.
GGCCACCTTGGCCGCGCGCAGCCGCACCATCTTGTCGTGATTCTCCGGCTCGTAGTTGATGTTGCCGGTGACGTCCTGCTTCTCGATGCCGCCGATGCGGTGCTCGAGGCCGGGTGTGCCCGGGACCGCCCACGGCCGGGCGAGGGTCGTGGTGTCGCGCATGAACGGCTTGAACCCTTCGGGCTCGGTCCGGAACTTCGTGGGGAAGGCCGGCAGATCGTTCACGCCCGGAACCCGCCAGGGCTCGGCGCCGTTCGCGAGATACCCGTCGGAAAGGATGATCACCGGGGTCATGTACTTGATCGCGATGCGGCAGGCCTCCAGCGCGATCCAGAAACAGTCGCCGGGGGTGGCCGGAGCGAGCACGGGCAGGGGCGCTTCGGAGTTCCGGCCGAAGATGGCCTGGAAGAGGT
>DAORUA010000031.1:0-17455 GCA_035432945.1 Vicinamibacteria bacterium
CAGGGTTCCCGCGTCGGGTTTCTCCTGGCCCATGATCATGCGGAAGAGGGTGGTCTTTCCGGCGCCGTTCGGGCCGATGATGCCCACGATGCCCCCGCGGGGCAGGTTGAAGTTCAAGTCGTCCATCAGCAGGTTGTCGCCGTAGGCCTTGCGCAGGCCCTTGGCCTCGATCACCAGGTCGCCGAGGCGCGGCCCGGGCGGGATGGTGATTTCGCGGCGGTTGTCCTGACGCTCGCTCGCCTGCTCCTCGGCGAGGAGTTCTTCGTAGTGGGCGAGACGCGCCTTGCCCTTGGCTTGCCGGGCCCGGGGGGCCATGCGGATCCACTCGAGCTCGCGGTCCAGCGTCTTCTGCCTGGTGCTGGTTTCCTTCTCTTCGAGGGCCAGGCGATTCTTCTTCTGCTCCAGCCAGCTCGAGTAGTTGCCTTCCCAGGGGATGCCCTGGCCGCGGTCGAGTTCGAGGATCCAGCCCGCGACGTTGTCCAGGAAGTAGCGGTCATGCGTCACCGCCACGACGGTGCCCTTGTACTCCTTGAGATGACGCTCGAGCCACGCGACCGACTCAGCGTCGAGATGGTTCGTGGGCTCGTCGAGGAGGAGGAGGTCGGGGGCATCGAGGAGCAGGCGGCACAGGGCCACGCGACGCTTCTCGCCGCCCGAGAGCTTCGTGACCTCGGCCTCGCCGGGAGGCAGGCGCAGGGCGTCCATGGCCATGTCGAGGTGGGTGTCGAGATTCCACAGATCCTGCGAATCGATCATGTCCTGCAGCCTGGAGAACTCGTCCGCGGTCTCGTCCGCGTAGTTGGCGGCGAGCTCGTCGTAGCGGGTCAGGATCTTTCGCTTGGCCGCGACCGCCATCTCCACGTTCTCGCGCACGTTCTTGGTGGCGTCGAGCACGGGCTCCTGGGGCAGGAAGCCGACCTTCACGCCCTGGGCCGCGAAGGCCTCGCCCGCGAAGTTCTTGTCCTCGCCCGCCATGATCCGGAGGAGGGTGGACTTTCCGGCGCCATTCGAGCCGAGGACGCCGATTTTGGCTCCCGGGTAGAACGAGAGCCAGATGCCCTTCAGGAGTTCCTTGCCCTGCGGGGTTACTTTCCGCAGGTCCTTCATTGTGAACATGTACTGGGCGGCCACTGGTTCTCCTCGATTATTGCCCGGCCTCCGTATCCTGGATCGGCCAGCCCGCGATACTCTCACATTGCCTTCGTTGGTGCTTGATTTGACCCCACGCGAATTCCTTCTTCGTTCCGACCTTCCGGTAAGCGCCGCCGCCGCCTGGGAATGGCATATGAGGCGGGGCGCCTTCGAACGCCTGGCTCCGCCCTGGGAAGAACCGCTCGTGGTCTCCCCGTTCGCTCCGCCTGCGGTTGGCAAGACCGTGGAGCTGCACGTGCCCGTGCTCCCCGGCGTTCGGATAGTCTGGCTGTCCGATTTCACCGAGGTGCGCGAGGGCGAGATGTTCCGCGATGTCCAGCGCACCGGTCCCTTCGATATCTTCGATCACACCCATCGATTCGAGCCGAAGAGCGGGACCTCGAGCGTGATGGAGGACCGGATCCGCTACACCCTGCCCATGGGCCGGCTGGGCGATCTCCTCGGGTCCTCCCTGGTGGGGAGCAAGCTCGCCGCCACCTTCGCCTACCGCCACCGCGTCCTGGCGAAGGACCTGGAAGTGCATGCCCGGTCGAAGCGAGGCGCCATGCGCATCCTGGTCACCGGCTCCACCGGGCTCGTGGGCCGCGCGCTCGTTTCCTTTCTGGAGAGCGGGGGGCACGAGGTGCATCGCCTCACCCGCCGCGCGGCCACAGGCGATCGCGAGATTGAATTCGATCCCGACAAGGGAGCCGCCCACCCTTCCGAGATGGAGGGCTTCGACGCGGTCGTTCATCTCGCGGGCGATCCCATCGCCAAGGGGCGCTGGAACGCCGAGAAGAAGCGACTGATCCGGGACTCACGGGTTCCCTTCACGCGCAGACTCGCGGAAACCCTGGGCGCGCTCGAGAGGCCGCCCGCGGTCTTCATCTCGGCCTCCGCCACCGGCTACTACGGCGATCGCGGCGACCGGGTCTTGCGCGAGTCGGATCCGCCCGGCGAAGGATTCCTTCCCGAGACCTGCGTGCAGTGGGAAGGAGCCACCGAGCCCGCGAGCAGCGCCGGGATCCGTGTGGTCCACCTGCGCACCGGCCTGGTTCTGACCCCGGCCGGGGGCGCGCTCGTGCCCATGCTCCTGCCCTTCACCCTCGGCCTGGGCGGACCGCTCGGCTCCGGCCGGCAGTGGTGGAGCTTCATCGCTCTCGACGATCTGCTCCATCTCATCCACCATGTCCTCACGAACGACTCCGTTCGCGGCGCGGTGAACGCGACGTCTCCCGAGCCGGTGACGAACGCCGAGTTCACGAGGACCCTGGGCCGCGTGCTCAGGCGTCCGGCGGTGATTCCGGCTCCGCGCTTCGCCCTGGAACTCCTGCTCGGAGAAATGACCGGCCCCTTGCTTCTGGCGAGCGCGCGGGTCAACCCGGAGAAAGCCCTCGACTCGGGTTTCGCCTTCTCGTATCCCTCGCTCGAGCCCGCCCTGCGCCACGTCCTCGGCCGCGTCTAGAAGGGGACGTTCTCGACCAGGGTCCAGCCGCGCTTGACCAGTTCCGCCTTCGCGGTCGGGGAGACCTTGCCGGTCAGGCGCATCTCGAGCTTCGTGGCCGAAAGCTCCTGCTTCGCCCGGGTCTCGACCGCGGTCAGCGCCTGCTCGAAGGCCGCGGTCCAGCTCAGCCAGTCGAGGGGGAGCAGGACCACCGCTCGTCCGTCCTTCGTCTTCGCGACCAGGGCGCGCGAGTCGGGCAGGATCGCTGCGGCCGGAGCGGTCTTGTGGAAGGCCGCGAGCATCTCGGCGCTCTCCACGAAGAACGCGGCTTCGCGCGGTGTGCCCGCCTCCGCGGCGGTCGCGACGTAGTCGGCGCAGCCAGGGACGTTGACCTCGCGGATGCTTGCGGCGAGACGCGTGTGCAGGGTCATGGTGAACCCCTTGCTGACGTACAGCTGCTTGATGGTGGCGGCGCTCGCGCCCGTCTCCGTGAGCCGCTGCTCGTTCAGCTTGAGCAGTTCCTCGGGGTCCTTGGCCCAGACCAGGGCGCCCACTTTCGCGGTCCCGCTCACCACCATGGGAACAGGCACCACGATCTTGGCCGCGAGGCCGCCGGCCTTGTCGACCTTGGCGATGTCGGAGAGCGCCTTCTTCAGGATCGGGTTCGTGGTGTACGGGTCGACCCCGACCTTCTGCGCCCACTTTCGCGCGGTGGCATTGACGCCGAGCACCGAGTTCGCGACCCCGACTCCCGCGGCGGCCACCTGATCGGCGCCTGATGTCTCCCCGGCTCCGGCCGTCTTGTCGTCGCTCTTGACCGAGGTCACGGCCTCGTCGCCGGCGCGTTTCGCCTTGCGTCCCAGGTTCGTTCCGAAGCGCTTGACCCCGCCCCCGACCCCTTTCGCCGTCGCCCCGGGGTCCGAAACCGCGGCGCTGACTCCCTTTCCGACATTCACCACGGACGCCCCCGCAGCCTGAACGAACACCTTGCTCTTCGACACCTCGTCGAGTTCGGCGAGGGCGCCCACCTCCTGGAGGCGGGTGAGCAGCGTGCTCTTGCCCTCGGCCTCGACCGGGCCATAGTCGGTGGTTACCGCGAACAGGTGGAGATAGCCGTCGAGTTTGACCTCCGGCGCCACCGAATGGTGCGGTCCCTTGACCTGGGCGGGCGTCAGGAGGTCCGAGGCCCGGAATACTTTCGGGCTTTCGTAGGCCGCGGCGGTGGCGAGGGCGGCGACAGCGAGAGTGAACGCGAACGCGGGGCGGTGGGTCATGATTCTCCAGCTTCCTTACTTGTCAGAGCCGAACAGGTATCCGAGCACGAATACCAGGCGCGAGTAGCGCGTCTCGACCGGGCGGGCTTCACCGATGATCGGAACGCTCGGAGGCAGAGAGTCGAGGCCGAAGTCCCGGGTGTTCTGCCCGAAGGCCCAGGTGAGACCAAGGCTGAAACGGCTCGTGCCCAGATTGAACGCGCTGCCCGCGCTCAGGTGGTAGAGATTCATGTTCGAGGTCGCGGCCTCATTACGGACCACCTCGGGCGAGGCCGAGAAGTCGGTAATGAAGGCGGCATAGAACACCGTGCCCCTCGAGGAAGCTCCCTTGTCCGCGGTGACCCCGCCCAGCCAGTACTCGGCGCCCCCACCCAGGTTGAACACACCGTCGAGCCGCTGGACCAGGGTGAGCGGCTGACCCGCCGAATCCAGGGTCCGGCCCTCGAGAATCGTGAAGTCCTCGACCGGAGCGAAGTATTCGGCGGAGGTGTGCAACTGAAGGCTGCCCCGACGCCAGGAAGCACCCGCGGAGAACGCCCACGACGAGTTGTACCCGGCGTCGAGGTCCTCGTCATAGGCGTTGACCAGCAGATTGTCGGTCTTTCCATCCCCGTTCAGGTCGACCCCGGTGGCGGAGCGCGTGAAGCCGAGTTTGCCGCTCCCGGTGACCGCGACGCGGGGCGTGGTGATCGCTCCGCCCAGGCGCAGCCGCTCGCCCTCCCAGGCGAGGCCGACCTTCGCGAGGGTGCGCCAGTGACTGTAGTCGAAGTCGTCGACGGCGAGGGCGGCTACGCCCCGGCCGTCCGGGTAGGCGAGCTGGAGGCTCTGCTCGAGGCGCGTCCGTTGTCCGCGGTAGATGCCGTAGACCGTGGCGCCGAGGCCGAAGTGGTTGGAGATCTGGTGGCTTACCGTGAGCCCGCCCCAGGTTTCGCTCATTCGCTGGTCGAAGAGAGTCTCGATGCCGTAGCGGCCGTTTCCCGAAGACGTGTCTCCCGCGAAGCGCTGGTCGATTCGCATGTTGAACTGCTGGCGCGTGAGCAGGGAGAAAGCAAGGTGGGTGTTGTCGCCGAACCAGCTCTTCGGGAATGAAAAAGCGAAGAACCCGGGAAACACGTCGAACTGGGTCTGCGAGTTGTTCAGGATCTGCCCGCCGTCCACGGGCCTGGTGGAGAGCGATTCGGCCTTGAACGCCTGCGCGGACAGCAGGAAGTCGGCACTCGTGCCGAGGGCCAGCCCGCCCGGGTTGTAGTAGGTCGCGGACAGGTCGCGGCTGCTGCCCACCACCAGCCCGCCGAGGAGCTGGGCCGCCGGACCGTACTGGATGTTCCAGTACTGCGCGTCCTGGGCCGGGGAAGGCGCGGCGAGAAGAACCCCCGCGACGATCGCCGAGCATCGGGTCAACCGATGAAGTTTCCATGAGCGTTCAGACATGGTTCGACGATATGTCAATCCGGCCTCCCTCTCGATTTCAGCGCAGGCGGTTCCGCTGCGAGGCCGGCTTGGTGCTGCCCGCGAGATGGAACTGGAAGCCCCCCTGCTGGCTCCAGCCCACGTCCAGCCGGACCATCTCCGCGCCGGGCACGAGCAGTCGCAGGCCGGCCCCGGCTCCGCCGCGGGCGCGCTTCGCCACGAATTCGCTGGATTCGCTCCACGCCGTGCCCACATCCGCGAAGAGGGCGACGTCCAGCCCGAGACGGAACGCGAACTTCCACACGTCCCAGCGCTGGAGGGGCAGGATGTTGATTGAATACTCGGCGGTGCCCAGGAGCTGGTTCTTTCCGTAGAGCGTCTTGCCCAGCTCGGTGATGTTGTAGCCGCGAATGCTGTTGGCGCCGCCCAGACGGTAGATCATGTAGACGGGAACGTCCTCTTCCACCGTCCCGCTTTGCAGGGAAGCCAGGCCGCTCAGCATGAGGCGATGGCCCTTCACCGTCGGGATCCAGCGCCGCACGTCGAGGTTCACGCTCCAGAAGTCGCCGTCGCCGCCGAGGAGGCCGGTGTTCCACACCTCGATCTCGTTGAGCCAGCCGGTGGTGGGGAAGCGCCAGGAGTCACGGGTATCCCAGCCGAAGGAGGCGCCGAGGCGCGACAGCTGGTCGTCGTTATCGGGGGAGAGCGTCTTGCCGTCGACATCGCTCTTCATCCGGAAGAGCGAGAACTTGCCCTTCAGACGGCCGTGCTCGCCGATGTACCGGCCGACCTGGGGCGTGAACTCGTAGCTCGTTTCCTGGAACTCGTTCAGCTCGTCGTACCGGCTGAGCCGCGCGCCGCGGAAGTTCAGGGAGACGTGGTCGCCGCTGATCCAGGGCCAGGAGAGGCCGACCTCGTATTTCTTGGAGCCGCCGAAGTACGCCTTCCCGTTGACGGAGATGCCGCGGCCGGTCAGATTCAACGCGGATATCTCCGGTCCCGCCGAGAAGCCATCCTGCTCGTTGTAGGAGGCTCCGATGAGGGGGATCCACGAGGGCATCTCCTTGAAGCGAAAGGTGAGCCGCACCCCGTTGCCTTCAGCTTCACCTTCGACCGCAACCTCCGCGAAGATCGAGAGGTTGTCGAGGCGTTGAACGTCCTGGTCCACCACCGCGACCCGCAGGGGCTCTCCGACGCGGGTCTCGATCTCCCGCCGGATGACATACTCCTTCGTGACCTTCTGACCCGCGAGCTCGATCGAGGTGACGGTCAGGTTCTCGAACCGGGCGAGAGGTGCTACGGCCGTGTCCGCCATGGCCGCGCCGCCGGCCAGCGCCAGCACGAGAGCGGCCACCCAGGGGCCCGGCTTGTGGCTCATGGCTTCAATCTACTCTCCGGCTTGCGCCTTCCCGCCTCGCCCTTGCGGGGCGGGGTCAGCGGCTGTCCTTCCCTCCCGCGAGCGAAGTTCGAGACAGCCGCCGGACCACAAATGAACTCGAACTACTTCTTGTCCGGCTTTGGAGGGAAGTTCTTGAACATCTTGTCCGAGGCCTTCTCCATCTTCTTGATGTTCTTGGAGACCTTGTCGGAGAGCTCGTCGCTGGCCGTGCCCCGGAAGATGAGCTTCTTCGTCCTGGCGTCGAACATGTCCACCACGAGGGTGCCCATCGTGAACTCGGACATCGAGGTGGTGGAGGAACCCATGCCCACTCCCACGCCGTAGCCGGCCCAGCCACCGTAGCCATAGGCGCCGTAGACGCCGCCGCTGTAGAAGGTCTCTAGGCTCTTCTTCACCTCGGTGGCGCCGTGAATCAGGACCAGGGCATCGGCCTTGGCATCATCGGTGGTCATCGTCCAGCCCTTTTCGGTGATCGCCTTGTCGAACTCCTGAAGGACGCGCGACTCGCCGAGCGGGTTGCCCCAGGTCGTGCCGATCTTGATCGAGAAGGTCTTGATCGCGGCGAAGTTGACTGACTTGTCATAGTCCGTCTGGACGTCCTGTGCGAAAACCGAGACGCTGAGCAGAGTCAGTGCGACGGCCGTGAGTGTTCTACGCATTTTTCTGGTGTCCTCCCTGGACTGATGGAATGTGACTGATGAATGCGGGGGTTCAGGTCCTACCCGACAACCTTGACCTCGATGGGCTGGGCAAGCCGGAATTCGAGGGCGGTGCCGGTGGCGACCGCCACCTGGTTTCCCGGAGCGCTGCTGGCGGCGGCCACCCCGGCCACCGCGCCGATGCCCGCCCCGATGGCCGCGCCCGAACCGCCGTCGATCATGCCTCCGATGCCGGCGCCGAGCGCCGCCGCTCCAAGGACCTTCTTGCCCGCCTTCTTGGCCTCCGCGGTGAAGCGCACGGGTTCGGTCTTGATGGGCACGATACGGCCATCGATCTCGAGGTCGGTCAGTTCGAGCACGAGCAGCGGCTCCCCGCCCGTTCCCGTCCCGGATTTCGCCTCGGAGACCCGGCCGTAGGCCCGGGTGCCGCGGACGGCCAGGATGCGCCCGCCCGCCAGCAGGTCGGCGTCGAGGTTGCCCTGGAACCGGAAGCCGGCCTGGGCCTTGCCCGAGTTGATCTCGGTGGACACGCGGACGGTGACGGGAGTCGCCGCGGGAGCGGTGAGCGAGACCGTGCTGCGCGGGGTCGCGGGAGCGGGCGGGCCGGCCTTGGCCGCCGGAGCGGCCGCCCCGGCCTTCGACGGAGCGCCCGTGGCCGGCTGCCCGCTGGGCGCGGGGGCCGGCACCGCCTTCACCGCGTTCGCGGGCTGATCCACGACGATGTAGAACTCGTCGCCGCTCGGGTCGAGGTAGGGAAGGTAGTAGCGACCCTTCGAGCGGAAGTACATGATGCTGCCTGCCTGCATGGGCTCGAAGTCGTCCGGCAGGGCCTTGACCGTGACGAGCCCCGCGGGTCGGGTGACCACCTGGTAGGTTTCCTTGCCGCTCGCTTCCACCCGGCGGTAGAAGGAGTTTCCATAGATGTAGAACGTGGTGCCGTTGATGGTGACGGTGGCCCGGTCGGCGGGCAGCGACGTGCCGGCGGGAAGGGCGGTGCCCTCGGGCGGCGCCACCACCTGATACTGGGTCGCGCCTTCGACGTAGGTGGTGCTGTAGTAGGTGCCTTCGGAATACAGCATGGCGGCGCCGGCCACGGTTATGGCGATCGCGCCCACGGGCACCGACGTGTAGTAGACGCCCCAGGGCGGCCACATGTAGCCGTAGTAGGGCATGCCGCCGTAGTAGTAGGGCCGATAGTAGGCGCCGCCGTAGCCATAGTAGGAATGGCCGTAATAGTTGTAGGGACGGTAGCCCGCCGGGAGTTGCCGCGCGTAAACCGGCCCGCCGTAACCCCGGCCCGCCACCACCGTCCGATCGCCGTAGCGGCCGCCTTCGACGTCAGCCACCACACCGCCGCCGTAGGGTCCGCGCGCGCCATAACCCTCGGCCTCGACCTTCTGGCCGTAACGGTTGTTGCCCTCGCCTTCGAACTCCCAGCCGCCGTTTTCCCGCTCGGCCTTGCCTTCCCAGTTCGCAGTCTGGCCGCTCCGGCCGGTGACCGAGGTGTTCCGTTCCACCGATTCCACCCGCCCGTCGCTGCCCATGTCGTAGGTCTTCTGCGACGTCTTGCTGGCGCCGCTGCTCGACTGGACGTTGCGGTTGACGTTCACCTCGTCGCCCGATTTGGAAACGTCCCTCGTGGCCGTTCCCGTATTTCCGCTCCGAGTCTCGTAGTTGGTGGTTCGGCTCGAGGTGTTGCCGTAGGTCGAGCGGCTGGTCGTGGCGGAGCCGCGATTGGCGCTGCTCACCGAGCCTCGCGATCCGCCTCCTGAGTAGCTCCTGCCTCCGCCGCCCCCGCGCCGCTGCGCGAAGGCGAGGGAATCGCCGAGGACAAGGAACAACACCAGGGCCGCGCTGATGGCCCCTCGCGATGATACGGATCGGCGGTTGCGTGCAGACATCAGCGTCCTCCTCCCTTTCCGACCGGCTTTGGCGCCGAATCGTCCTTCACATCCGGTCGCCGCATCGACTTCACATCGATCTTCCGCGCGCCCTCGGGCGCCTCGAAAGTGAAGAGCCCTTCGGGGACCGGGCCTTCCAGCTTCCAGCGACGGAACACCGCCGTGTATTGCGGCTCACTGGGCTCGTCGACATACGTGATGACGACCTTGCGGGGCACCGGCTGATCGCCGGCGTCGATCCAGATCTGCCATTCGATGGTCTCCTGGGAGAAGGCCAGGTGATGGCAGGCTGCACCCGCAGCCTGGTGGATGCCGAGGTAGCGCCCGTAAGTTATGCCCTCCGACAGGACCGCATAGGGGTCGGAGAAGAGGACGTCTTTGAGCGGCAGCACCACCCCATATTCGTCCTCGAGCAGGTCAAGCGTCGCGTCGATGGTGGGCGGCGCCTCGATGACGGCGTAGGTGTTGTGCTCCTTGTCGAGCACCGTGACCGTCTTGCCGTCGTACCAGGTGGCGCGGGAGAGGGTGTCGCCGTTCACGTCGGCGGCGGCGTGATTCGGTCGCTCCACCGCGACCCGGCGGATGTTGGTCAGCTGTCGCCGGAGCTCGCCGTCGGGGATCTCATCGAAAGTCTCCTCCGCCTCGAAGGCGAACCGAGGCAGTTTGGCCAGGAAGTCGCTCATCTTCTTGAGCTCCTGATCGGCGCGCGGCTCGATCCAGCGCGGGATCGGGGTGGGAGATGGCGTCGCGACCGCAGGCGCGGGGGCCGTCTTCGGATTCGGCTTCTTGGCTTTGGGCGCCTGGGCGCTCGCCAGGGCGGGCACGGCCAGCGCGGCCAGCAATATCAATGTCTTGTGTTTCATAGACCTCTCAAGCCTCGCCAGCGATGCAGGCGGCTGGCCCCAGCATAGTCTGCAGGTCCCGTGCCCGCACTTCGGGAGGCCACGCGAGAACGACATCTGCACGGCCGGAAAAGAGTTAGGGGCGCCCGAGCGCCGTGAATCCAGACCCGGCCGACAGATCGTCTGCCAACATCCCGACAGGGGTGGTGATATCTCGACATGGAGCCCTCCGACCCATCCGGGGAGCCCCGGCCCGCGCGCCCGATCCGGGGCGTCGAGGGCCCCTGATCTCATGCGCCTGGATTGCGCGACTAAGCTTGCATCATGAAGGGCAGCAGCAGGCGATGAATTTCAGCCGGAAGATCCTTGTCGGCCTTGGCCTCGGCATCGCCACGGGCCTGTTCCTGGGCGACCGGGCGGCCTTCTTCCAGATAGCGGCGGACGGTTTTGTCCGGCTGCTCCAGACGACCGTGCTCCCTTACGTCACCGTCTCCCTGATCGCGGGGATCGGAAGCCTCAATGGCGCGACCGCCCGGAGACTGTTCCTGCGGGTTGGAGCGCTCACCCTGTTGATGTGGCTCCTGGCTCTGGGGGTGGTCTTCCTCATGCCCCTCTCCTTCCCGGCCCTTCAGTCCGCTTCGTTCTTCAGCACCACCATGATCGAGGAACGCCCGACCGTCGACTTTCTTTCCCTCTACATCCCCGCCAATCCCTTCCACTCCCTGGCGAACAGCATCGTGCCCGCGGTGGTGCTCTTCAGCGCGCTCGTCGGAATCGCCCTCATGGGGGTGAGCGGGAAGGAGCGCATGATCGACTGGCTCCACGTGGTGGAGCGGACCCTCGCCCGCGCGAACAGCATGGTGGTTCTCCTGACCCCGCTCGGGGTGTTCGCGATCGCGGCCCACACCGCGGGGACACTCGACCTCGAGCAGATGGCGCGCCTGCGCGTTTTCCTGCTCTGCTACGGAGCCGTGTCCCTCCTGCTCTCGCTCTGGGTCTTTCCGGGTCTCGTCGCGTGCCTCACCCCCATCCCCGCCCGTCGCGTCGTGGAGGCGACCTACGACGTCCTCATCACCGCGTTCATGACCGCGAATCTCTTCGTGGTGCTGCCCACTCTCATCGAGCGGTCGAAGCTCCTGCTGAACGAAGCGGGCGAGGCGATGCCCGAGGAGTCGTCTCCTCCCGAGATCATCGTCCCCGCCTTCTACAACTTCCCCCACGCGGCCAAGATGCTTTCGTTCAGCTTCGTGCTCTTCGCGGCCTGGTATTCGGAGACGCCGCTTTCCGCCGCCGAGTATCCGAAACTCACCGCGGCGGGAGTGCTGACCTTCTTCGGCAGCATGAACGTGGCCATTCCGTTCCTGCTCGACCTCGCGCGGGTCCCCGCCGACACCTTCCAGCTCTTCATCGCGACGGGCGTCTTGAACTCCCGGTTCGGCACGCTCGCCGCGGCCATGAACATGGTGGTGCTCGGCGTGGTCGGCACCTACGCGATGAGCGGAGGGCTGAGGCTGTCCGGGCCGAGGCTTCTCCGCTTCGCCGCGGTGACCGCGGGACTGACCGCGGCCACCATCGCCGGCCTTGGCTTCACCCTGAGAGCGCTGGGAGGCGGGAGCTATGGCGGCGCGCGTGTGGCCGGCGAGATGGGCCTCCTGAGGCCGACCCTGGCGGGTGCGGTCGTCCTCAAGGAGCTTCCCCTCGAGCCGCCCCCGCGGCCGCGGCCGGCGGCGTCCATTCTGGAGACGGTGCGCGCGAATGGCCGGATCCGCGTGGGCTTCATCCCCGACCAGCGTCCCTACAGCCACGTGAACCTCAAGGGAGAGCTCGTGGGACTCGACGTGGAGATGGCGTACGCGCTCGCCCGAGAGATGGGCGTGACCGTGGAGTTCGCTCCGGTGGAACGCGACCAGTTCGAGGAGGCCCTGGAAGCGGGGAGGGTCGACGTCGTCATGTCCGGAGTCGCGCTCACCACCCTCCGGGCGAGCCGCCAGGAGTTCTCGCCTCCCTACCTGGACGAGACCCTCGCCTTCGTGGCGCCCGACCACCTGCGGGCGGAGTTCTCCGATGCCGCCTGGATCCGCGCCCGCAAGGATCTCAGGGTGGGTGTCCCGGACCTGCCCAATATCCGCCAGCTGATGGAGCGCGAGTTCAAAGACATCACCCTCGTGCCCCTCCCCCTTGGAGACGGTGAGGCCTACTTCAAGGGCCGTGGACCGCGCGTGGACGCCCTGGCCCTGACCGCCGAGCGCGGCTCGTTCCTGACTTTGCTCTACCCCGCCTATTCGGTGGCGGTGCCCCATCCTCTGGAGATCCGCGTGCCTCTCGCCTACCCCGTGGCCCGCCACGATGTCGAGATGGCGCGCTTCCTGGGCCTGTGGATCGATCTCAAGCGCAGGGACGGCACCATCCAGGCGCTGTACGACCACTGGATCCTTGGAAAAGATGCGAAGATCCACCAGCCGCGCTGGTCGATCCTGCGCGACGTGCTGGGCTTTGGAGCGTGAGCACGATGATTCATCGAGGACGTCCTCAAGCACTGTTTCTTTCCATGCTGATCCTCCTTGGCGTGGCCTGTGAGCGCGCGGCCCCGAGGGTCGTCCCGCCGGTCACATCGCCACCTTCGTCACCGGCCGCGGCCGCTCCGAGCCCCGAGGCGGTTGCCGTCGAGCCGGCCCCGGAGGCGACGCCGCTGCCCGCCGGTCTCGCTCCTTTCACGAAGCCGTGGAAGGGCGACTTCGACGGGATGATCAAGCGGCGCTTCATCCGCGTGCTCGCCGTGCAGAACCCCGTCCTCTACGCCGTGGACAAGGGGCGCGAGGTGGGCATGACCTACGAGACGGTCAGGGCGTTCGAGGCCGAGATCAACCGGAAGCTCCGCAACAAGACGGTCAAGGTCCATGTCTTCATCGTGCCCGTGCCTCGCGACGAACTGCTCTCGCGTCTCGAACGGGGCGAGGGCGACATCGCGGCCGCGGGGATCACGATCACCCCGGAGGGGAAGAGGCGGGTGAGCTTCTCGGCGCCGCTCGCGACCGGGGTCACCGAGGTTCTCATCACCGGCCCCGGGACTCCCGCGCTGGCCGGGCTCGATGACCTTTCGGGCAAGAAGGTCTACGTCCGTCGCTCCAGCAGCTACGCGGAGCACATCCGGGCCTTGAACCAGCGCTTCGCGAAACAGGGCAGGCCGCCGGTTGAAATCATCCCCGCCCCCGAGGTTCTCGAAGACGGCGACATTCTCGAGATGGTGAATGCGGGCCTCGTGCCGGCCACGGTCGTGAACAGTTACATGGCCGACCTCTATCTGCAGGTTTTCCCGAATCTCGTGAGGCACGAGAACATCCAGAGCAAACCCGTGGAGATCGCCTGGGCTTTCCGGAAGAACAGTCCCAGGCTGGCCGCGGCCGTCAACGCCTTCGTGAAAGCGCATGGCCAGGGCACGCGCGAAGGGAATTTCCTCATCACCAAATACCTCAAGACCACGCAGTGGGTGAGAAACGCCCGAAGCGACGAGGACCGCCGGAAGTTCCAGTCCATGGTGGCCCTGTTCATCAAGTATGGCCGCCAGTACGACCTCGACTACCTGCTGATGGCCGCCCAGGGCTACCAGGAGTCCGGACTCGACCAGTCCAAGCGAAGCCGCGTGGGGGCGATCGGCGTGATGCAGGTGATGCCCAAGACCGCGCGCGACAAGGTGGTGAACATTCCCGACATCGAGAAGCTCGAGAGCAACATCCACGCGGGCATCAAGTACAACCGCTGGGTCATCGACCACTACTACCAGGACCCCGCGATCTCGCGGCTCGACAAGGGGCTCTTCGCCTTCGCCTCCTACAACGCGGGTCCCGCGAAGGTGGCGAGCCTGCGCAAGCAGGCGAAGGCCATGGGCCTCAATCCAAACAAGTGGTTCAACAACGTCGAGCTGATCGCGGCGAAGAGAATCGGCCGCGAGACCGTCACCTACGTCAGCAACATCTACAAGTACTACCTGGCCTATCAACTCATGGCCCGGGTGCAGGAGGACCGGCAGGCCGCGCGCAACGCAGTCCGCCGCCCCGTCCCGTGATCGGATCGGATCTGTCCCCTCGGAGGTCACCCATGTCCAGCCGGTTTCTCTCGCTCACCGGATCCGCCCTGTTGTTCGCCGCCGCTTTCGCCCAGGCCCAGGACCCCGGCCTCAAGGGTCGATGGACCTTGAACCGGGAACTCAGCCAGGACATCGAGGCCCGCATCAAGGACGCGGCCGGCTCCCAGTACATGACGGGCAGCGGCCCCGGCTGGGCGCCTCCCGAGACCTGGCTCCCCCTGGGGGTCAAGTTCAACGAGGCCGAGCGCCTCGAGGTGCGCAAGTTCCTCCTGGCCGCCGTCCCCTCGCTCTCCGACCTGGAATTCGAGGTCTCAACCGTCGAGATCAAGACCACCCATGGCGAGGCCGCGGTGCGCATCTTCAATCTGACCCGCCCCAGCGCCGGGAGCAGCGGCCTGAGCGGAGAGAAGGTCATGCGCCACGCGCGCTGGCAGGGCAAACAACTCGTGCTCGAGAGCAAGGGCAAGGACTCCCATCTGATCGAGACCATCACGCCGTCGACCGAGGAGAAGCGGATTACGTACGCGCTCCACTTCGAGGCGAAGCTCCTCGAGAAGCCGCTCGATCTGAACCTGGTCTACGACCGGCCTCGCCCCTAGGCGAAGGCGGGGTGATTCACCCGCTCGATTCTGCTCCTCCCACCGAGGTCTGCCAAGATACCGACACTAGGTGGTGGAATGTCGACAGTTCGAGTCAAGGTTGAGCCCGCGGATTTCTCCGATTTGATACGTTTCGAGGGTTATCTCGCGAAGATTGCGCCACGGTTCCAGCGCCTGTCCGCCACCGAGCTGGACGCGGCGATCGCGGAAGCGCAGAGAGGCCTGGTGGAGGCGCTGGACGTGGATCGGACCTCCATCATCCAGTTCTCCGAGGGCGGCGGTTTGTTCCAGGTCACCCATGTCCACGGGCGCAACGGGGCGCCGTCGCTCGAGGTCGGGATCGACCTGGCCGGCGTGTTTCCGTGGTACGCCGCCGAGGTGAGGAAGGGGCGAAGGCTCGTTTACGCGCATCTTCCGCGGGGCCTTCCCCGGGAGGCCGCGTCGGAGGCCGCCTATGTGGCCCAAAGCGGAATGAAATCGCACCTGATCATCCCCCTCGACGTGGACAAGGAGATCGTGGGGTGCCTGGCCATGGCCACCTTCCGCGAGTATCGCGAGTTCTCCCCTCAGTTCCTCTCCCGCATCGAGGTGCTCGCCAGCATCTTCGCGAGCGCGCTCCACCGGTCGCGACTGGAGGCGAGGCTCCGGGCCGCACTCGAGACCGGCCGAGCCACCGGGGCGCCATCGGGTGCCGGGGCGGATGCGGATCTCCCTGTCCGGGTTCGGCTGGCGGCCGTTCTCGCCGAGGTCGCTCCCCGGTTCCAGCGCCTGCCCCCGCAGGAGCTCGACCAAGCGATACGCGCGGCCCTCGCCGGGGTCCTCGAGGCCATGGACATGGACCGGATCGCGATCACGGAGTTCTCGAGGAGCGCCAACTCGTACCGGTTCAGCTACGCCCATTGGCGTCCGGGCCTTCCCCCCATCGAGGTGGGGGTCGAGAAGGCCGCTTCCTTTCCGTGGTACGCGGTCCAGGTCCAGAGCGGCAAGAAGCTCGTCCTCTCCCGTCTCCCCAAGGACCTGCCGGAAGAAGCGCGCGCCGAGTTCGCGCCGCTGGTGAGCCTCGGGATGAAGTCCCTGGTCCTTCTCCCCCTCGATGACGATCGCGAGGTCGTGGGGTGCCTCGCCATCTCCAGCTTCCGCGAGTACCGCGAGTTCTCTTCCGAGTTGCAGGCGCGGCTGGATCTGCTCGGCAGCGTCTTCGCGAGCGCGCTCCAGCGGTCCCGCTTCGAGACCCGGCTCAAGGATGCCCGGGATTTGAGTCGTTCCATCATGGTGTCGATCACGAACCCCGCCATGGTGCTGGACCGTAAGGGGCGCGTCACCGCCGTGAACGAGGCGTGGATGGCGCCTTCGGACCGCCCTCGGTGCACGGGCATCCGGGCGCCGATGAGCGAAGGCGTCGATCCCGGGCGCACGGAGACGGCGGAGGGGGAGGGCGAATTCCCGGACGCGGTCCGATCCGTGCTGTCCGGCCGGTCCGCCCACTGCGAAGTGACCCTGCGATGCAAGTGCGAGGAGAGCCGGTGCAGCTACCGCGTCGCCATCAGTCCCCTCGGCGCGGAAGAGGGCGGCGCCCTGGTCACGAGAACCGACATCACGGAACTGGAGGAATCGAGAGCCGCGCTCGAGGCGAGCCTGGAAGAGGTTCGCCAGTTGAAGGACCGCCTGGAGAGCGAGAACGCGATCCTGCTGCAGAACATTCCGAGATCGACCGATTTCGGGGAGATCGTCGGCCGCACTCCCGCCTTGAGCGTGCTGCTGGAACAGGTCCGGAGGGTGGCCGGCACGGATGCCCCGGTGCTGGTGCTTGGAGAGACCGGAACCGGCAAGGGCCTCATCGCCCGGGCGATTCACGACCGCAGCCCCCGGTCCGCCCGTCCGCTGATCACCGTGAACTGCGCGGCCCTGCCTCCCACCCTGATCGACAGCGAGATGTTCGGCTACGAGAAAGGCGCCTTCACCGGCGCCATCGCCCGCACCCCCGGCCGCTTCGAGGTGGCCGACCGGGGAACGCTGCTGCTCGACGAGATCGGTGAGCTGCCCCTCGACCTGCAGGCGAAGCTCCTGCGCGTGCTCCAGACCGGGGAGTTCGAGCGCCTCGGCTCCTCGAAGACCCTGCGCGTGGACGTCCGCGTGATCGCCGCGACCAACCGCGACCTCGAGCGCGAGGTCCGCGAGGGCCGGTTCCGCGCCGATCTCTTCTACCGCCTGAGCGTGTTCCCGCTGACCCTGCCGCCCCTGCGCAATCGCCCGGAGGACATCCCCCTGCTGGTCTGGCACCACATTGCTCGAAGGCAGGCGCCGCTCGGACGCCGGATCGAGCGGGTGCCGGAGAGGGTGATGCGGGCCTTCACCGCGTATTCCTGGCCGGGCAACATCCGCGAGCTGGAGAACGTGATCGAACGCGCCCTCATCCTCTCGGACGGCCCCACGCTTGCCACCGAGCCCATGTTCCTGGGAGAGAGGCTCAATGGAGATGCCTCCGCCTCCGGGTCGCTGGCCGAGGTGGAGCGCCAGTACATCGTCGACGTGCTGCAGCAGTGCGAGTGGCGAGTGGCGGGCAAGGGAAACGCGGCCGATCGGCTGGGCCTCAACCGCTCCACTCTCCTGTCGCGGATGAAGAAGCTGGGCATCACCCGCGCCGATTTCGACGACTCGCGCCCGAACCGGAAGGAGGCGGAGCCCGCGACCGGCCGGGCCAGGCCCCTCCGC
>DAORUA010000032.1:0-4035 GCA_035432945.1 Vicinamibacteria bacterium
ACCCCCGGAGGAGAAGCCTCCGCCCGTGCCCCAGGTCGAGCGGCGCCCCCGGGAGGTTCCGTGCCCGGTGTAGGTGCGGGACCCGCTCAACTCCGCGGCGATCCTCAGGATCGGAAGCACGACGCCGGTGAAGACGAAGAAGAGGATGACGGCCACGATCAGCAGGGTCTGGAACGAAACCCGGCCCTTCGCGACCGGCTGGTACTCGCCCTTCGTGGCGAGGATGATCGCTTCGACACCCGCGAGAACGCCGTCCCCATACTTCCCCTCGCGGAATCGGGGCGTGATCTCGTCGTTGATGATCCGCGAGGCGAGAGCGTCGGGCAGAGCTCCTTCGAGCCCGTAGCCGACCTCGATGCGGACCTTACGGTCGCCGACGAAGACAAACAGGACCGCGCCATTGTCCCGGCTCTTGTCCCCCACGCGCCAGGCTTCGGCGGTCCGGTTCGTGTACTCCTCGAGGGAGGCGAAACCCTCGGGGACACGGTCGGCGATGACGACGAGCACCTGGTTCGAGGAAGATTTCTCGAACTCCCGCAGCCGCTGCTCGATGCGGGTAGCCGCGTCCGGAGGGACAACCCCGGCGGTGTCGGTGAAGAAGTTTCTGGGTGGAGGAGGAGCCTGGGGTTGGGCTCGGACGAGCTGGGGAAGCAGGGCCAGGGCGAGCGCGGTCAGCGCCCGCAAAGGGAGGCACCGCGAGGAAACCCTGGCCAGGAGGCTCAAGGACCGACTACTTTGTGGGGGCCGGGGCGGGCGACGGTCCGAAGTTGAAGTCGACGCTCGGAGCTTTCTCGCTGCCCGTGACCGCCTTGAAGTACGGCTTCTCCTTCATGCCGAACAGACCGGCGAAGAGCCGGGCCGGCATCTGGAGGATGGCGGTGTTGTAGGTCTGGGCCTTCTCGTTGAAGCGGCCTCGCTCCACCGAAATGCGATTCTCCGTGCCTTCGAGCTGGACCTGAAGGTCGCGGAAGTTGGCGCTGGCCTTGAGATCGGGGTACTGCTCCGACACCACGAGAAGCCGTGAGAGCGCCGAGGACAGACCACCCTGCGCCTTCTCGAATTCGGCGAGGGACGCGGCATCCCCGGGGTTCACCTTGACCTGGCCCACGCTGGCGCGCGCCTGGGTGACCGCCTCGAGGGTCGACTTTTCGAAGTTGGCGGCGCCGGACACCGTGGCCACGAGATTCGGGATCAGATCGGCGCGACGCTGGTAGGCGTTCTCAACCTGGGCCCACTGCGCATCCACGGCCTGGGCCAGACCCACGAGATTGTTGTAGGTGCCCATGAGCGCGAGCCCAACCACGCCGATTACGAGAAGAACCGCGACCAGACATCCAATGGCTTTCATTTTTCTCTTCTCCACCTGGGCCAGGGTCATAGCTGGCGTTCGACGCAATCATAGTCGCCCGCTCCGTTCATGGTATGTTTATCGAGCCGAAATGAAAACGAAGTTCATTTTCGTATTAACCCTCGTCCTCGGAACCTCGGCGTGTGGTGCGCCCGAGCCGCCCACCTCCGGGCCGGGCACCCGTGAGAGCCTGGAAGCGCCGGATGGAAACGATGGGCCACGCCTCGTCTCGCTCCTCGACTACGTGGCCGCGGACTACGGGGGAGCGGTTTCCGGGGGCCTGGTGGTGTCGGCCTTCGAGTATGAGGAACAGCTGGGCTTTCTCGAGACCGCGATCGCCCTCGTCCCCAAGGCCAGCCGGACCCCGGAAGATGCGGCCGCGC
Organism: Vicinamibacteria bacterium; assembly: GCA_035432945.1. Taxonomy (GTDB): domain Bacteria; phylum Acidobacteriota; class Vicinamibacteria; order Fen-336; family JAGNNV01; genus JAGNNV01. Next base: position 1,732 of record DAORUA010000032.1, read on the forward strand.
TCACCGCGCGGGTCGAGGCCTTGCGCGCCGCGGTGCGAGCCAGGGAGGACGCAGGCGTCGTGGCCGCGATCGGCCGCGCCGCGCGGGAAGACGTGGTGTCCCGGCTCGGGTTGCTCACCACCCCGCGAAGGCGGCCGAGCCTGAAGAACGCGGAGGCCCTCTACGCCCAATCCTGCACGGCCTGCCACGGGGTCGACGGGGTCGGCGAGACCGAGGTGGCGGCCTCCCTCGTGCCGAAGCCGACGAGTTTCCAGGATCCCGCAAGGCGGCAGGCCCTCTCCCCCTATCGCGTCTACAACGCCCTGACCCTGGGAGTGCCGGGCACGGCCATGCCCGCCTTCGAAGCCCTCTCCGCAGCCGAGCGATGGGACCTGGCCTTTTATGTCCTGCGTCTCGCTCACGCGGGAGAAAGGGCCGCGGGACCCGTCTCCATGACCCTCGCGGATCTCGCGGTGCGCTCAGACGGCGACGTGATGGCGTCGCTGCAGGCGAGCGGACACCCTTCCCCGCAGGAAGGGCTGGTCTTTGCGAGGCGTGATGCCGCGTTCTCCGAGGCCCCGCTCGGGCTGGGCGTCGATCAGACTCGGTCCATGGTTCGAAGGGCGGCCTCGCTCGGCGCGGCCGGCCGCGTCGCGGAGGCCGATCGGGTCGTCCTCGATGCCTACCTTCAAGGATTCGAGCCGCTCGAAGCGCAGATCAGCGCCCACGACCCGAACCGGACCCAGTCCGTCGAGATCGCGTTCCGCGACTTCCGCGCCGCCCTGGTTGGCGAGAACCCGGCGCTGATCCAGAAGCAGGCGGGGATCCTCGATGAGTTGCTCTCGCGATCGGGATCGCGGAGCGGCGACCGCTTTCCCTTCGTCGCCGCGTTCATCATCTACTTCCGTGAAGGCGTCGAGGCGGCCCTCCTGGTGGGAGCGCTCCTCGGCGGGGTCAGGAAGCTCGGCCGGGCCGATGCCAGCCGGGCCATCCACCTCGGTTGGACCTCCGCCCTGGTCGCGGGCGGCATCAGCTGGCTTCTCTTCTCCAGGCTGATCGCGATCGCCCCCTCCCAGCGCGAACTGGTCGAGGCATTCATCGGCCTCCTCGCCGCGCTCGTCCTCTTCAGCGTGAGCTTCTGGATGATCTCCAAAGCGGAATCGCGAAAGTGGATGGCGTTCCTCCAGAACCAGATGAGCCGCGGGCTCGGGACGGGCCGGGTGTGGTCGTTCGCGGGCGTCGCCTTTCTGGCCGTCTATCGCGAGTGCGCGGAAACCATCCTGTTCACCGAAGCCCTGCTCATCGAGGCGGCGGGCAACCCGTGGCCGGTGGTCGCGGGCGCCTTCGCGGGCCTCGCCGGCGTGGTCCTCGTCGCACTGGCCATTCGAAATGCCTTTCGGGGATTGCCCCTTCCGATCTTCTTTGGAGCCTCGGGTCTGCTGCTCAGCCTTCTCGCCGTGGCCTTCGCCGGCTCCAGCATCTCGGCCTTCGTGGCCGCGGGCTACCTGACTCCCCGCCCCATCGCATTTCCGAGCTTCCCGATGCTGGGCATCCACCCCGATCTCTCCAGCCTTGCCGTCCAGGGCGCCCTCGTCCTGTTGCTGGCGATCGCGGCGGTGAAGACTCTCCGGGACGCGCGGCTGCCCGACCGCACCTGATCGCCGGCCCGGCTACAAGACCCCCGGGGCGGCACCATTAAGATCAAAGCATGAGCAAGCTCGAACCTCTGGGCATCAAGCGCCTCGAATCCGTCCACTACTATGTCCACGATCTGGAGCGCTCCCGGCGCTTCTACGTGGACAGAATGGATTTCGCGGAAATCGGCGAGAGCTCCGACGAGCTCACCAGGCGCGGGAAGCAGAAGTCGGTCGCATTCATGGCCGCCAATTGCGTGGTGGTCTGCATCGCCCCCGACGGCGAGGGCGGGCGCGCCGCGCGCTTCCTCAAGAAGCACCCCGACGGCGTGGGCACGCTCAACTTCGAGGTCGAGAACATCGAAACGACCTTCCGGCTGCTCGAGGAACGGGGCGGCACGCCCATCCAGGACATCGAGCGCGCCACCGACCCGAAGGGCGGTACCCTCGCCTGGTTCTCCATCACCACCCCGTTCGGCGACACCACCTTCCGATTCGTGGAGCGCAAGCGCTACCAGGCCCTCTTCCCCGGCTTCGTCGCGCATGCGACGCCCCGGGGGGGCACGAATCGTTTCGGGTTCCAGGGTTTTGACCACACGACCTCGAATTTCCAGACCATGAAGCCCGCTCTCCTTTGGATGGAGCACGTCATGGGCTTCGAGCGATTCTGGGGAGTGGAGTTCCACACCAC
>DAORUA010000032.1:4135-8072 GCA_035432945.1 Vicinamibacteria bacterium
GAGCTGGAAATCCTGGTCGACGGCGACGGGCCGAATTCGTATCTGCTGCAGATCTTCCTGCGCGAGGCCTCCGGCCTCTACAAGGAATCAGCGGCGGGTCCGTTCTTCTTCGAGATCATCCAACGTAAGGGCGACGAGGGCTTTGGGGCCGGCAACTTCAGGGCCCTTTTCGAATCCATCGAGCGGATGCAGACCGCCTGAGCCTGGGTGGGTCCGCTCGCCTGAACGGTCTCAGCCCTTGCTCCGGCAGAGGGCGCGCAGGCGCGCATCCCCGGTGTCAAAGGATTCGGCGCCTCCGAGGGCCTCAAACGCGCCGAGCAGAGCGGCGGTCTTGCGAGGATCCGGTTCGTCGGTGAGGAGGCAGAGATCCGAGGCCGCGGCCAGGCGGCGGAAGACCTCTCCGGCATCGTCCACTCTCCTCAGTCCGTCGAACGAGTAGCCGCCGAAGGAGGCGGGAGGCTCGTACCAGAACACGGGCCCGGTCCTCGACGTGTACCCGCCCCCGATGACGACCTTCGGCGCGTACGCCTGGGCGGCTACCGCGGCATGGTGGAAAGGGAAGGCCAGGAGGACTCCCTCCGAACCCAGCCGGTCCTCCATCCGGCCCAGGGCGGTCCGCCAGTCTTCCCGCGCGGATGGCGGCACGGTCAGGTAACGAAGAACGGCAAGACCGTTGACGCCCAGAAGGAGGAAGGCCGCAACCGATCCGACCCGGCGGAGTCGAGTCAGCGAACCCGCCATCAGGAGAAGCAGCGCGCTCATGGGCAGGGCGAAGTAGCGGGGAGCAAAACCGATCGGGACGAACGCATCGAGAGCAAGCACGCCGAGGGTGAAGGCGCCGAGAGCTCGGGCCAGAAAGGCCAGGGCCGGGACAGGCTTCGGGTAGCGGGCGCCCGCGAGGAGCGCGACCAGGAGAAGCAGACTCACGGCTTCGATCCGGGCATCGAAGGAAGGCGACGCCAGCCCAAGGAACACGGTCGACAGGGCAGGCCGCGCCGCGGACCAGACAATCCGCGACTCGACTCCGGACGCGGCGAGGGCGAAGGCCTTTTCGAAACCGGGGCCGCACAGCAGCACGCCGGCGAGGCCCACCAGGGCGAGGCGGGATCTCGCGCATCGGCGGCGGCACTCCCAGAGCCAGAGCGCCACCATCGAAACACCCAGATAGGAGACCGAGGTGGCGATCAGGGCCGCAACCGCGGCCCGGGCGTCGCTCTTCCCGCTAATCGGACCGCCCAGTTGGCCGAGGAAGAAGAACGCGCAGGCCAGGAGCGCCGAGTAGGGGCGAAGCTCATGGGCGAAGGTGAAGAGGTAGGCGGAACCCGGAATCAGGAAGAGGGCGACCCAACGAGAGGTCGGACCGAAGAGGCGCTCACAGGCCTGGAGGCCCAGATACGCGGCGAGACCGGCCAGCACAACGGGCAGAACCCGCAAATCCTCGTTCGTTAGACCCGTCAGCGAGACGAGCTTCGCCATGGCGTAGAAGGTAGGCGGAGTGAATCCATCCAGATTCGCCTGGTGGATCAGATCGAGGAGCGGCCTGGAGGACACCCAGACCGTGAAGAGCTCGTCGTATCCGAGACTCTGGCTGGCCCGGGTCGCCAACGCCACGGCGGCGAAGACCAGCGAAGCGAGCCCGAAAAGCCCGCGCGCGCTCAAGGTCGCGAGGCCGTCATTTCGAAGACTTTTGCGCCTCGGGCTTGCGCGTGACGAGAAGGTGATGGTGACGATGGTTGTCCGGATAGCCGTAGCGGAAGCTCAACTCGCGCTTCGGCTGAGCCGCGAAAAGGGCCAGCATGTCCTGGGTCTCGGCATCCGGTGCAACCAGGAACGGCGCGTCGAACTGACCGTACGCGATCATCTCGAAGCCGGCCTTCCGGGCATATCGGGGCGGAATGCCGGTGGAGTCCGAAAGCATGAATTCCATGTTCGCGAGCAGGTAGTTGCGGATCTTCGAGAAACCCGAGCCCCACATGAGATAGCTCGCCGCCTTGGTGATGGCGGTGATCCGCCCCTTCGCCTCGAGGTGCTTCATGATCCCCGGGACCTTCGAGAGGCCCGAGTCGGAGAGATCAGCGGCGATGTGACGATGAACCCGGAGGGGAGCCGCGGGGTCGGAGGCCTTGCGGAACGTGATCTCCGAATTCGAAAAGGCCACCGAGAAACCGGGCGACTTCCAGACCTGATTCAGCTTGGTGGCGGTCGAACCCTCGAGAGCGGCGATGGCTCTGGCGGAGAGCGCGACCGGCGTCCCTTCGGGGGTGAGAGTGAAGAAGCGCAGGCCCACCGGCTCCTGCCCGTGAACGGCGAGGCCGGTGAGGAAGAACGCGAGCTGCCCGGGGATGTCCCCCTGCTGCAACTGCATCATGTTTTCGCTGGTCGATTCCGTCCAGATGAGCAGGCCGCTGACCCGCCGCCTCACCTGGGCAAGGCTCAGATCCAGTCGTTCGGGAGTGATGCCGACGACGCGCCGCGGATCGCCCGCGTACTCGAGCGAGAGGGTGGTGACTTCGGTGAGCTCCGGATAGGTGGTGAGCGTCGAGAGCAGATCGCCGCCGCCGAAGGGATAGACCACGGTGGTGGGAAGACCCTTCGGCTGAAGGCCGACGAGGAACGGCTGCGCCACCGCGACGTACCGGGTCCGATAGTTGGCCATGGTCTTCTCGAACAGGGCGCAGTGCCGGGCCACCACCGCCTCGTAGGCCTGGGGCACGGGTTCCGCGCCCGCGCAGGCCACCATGCGGAAGAGCAGCCGGAGTTCCCGGTCGAAACTCTGGGGCGAGTCCGTGGCGAAGGCCGGCGCGCTCACGGGCGCGGGAGTGGCAGGGGGCGACGCGGGAAGCGGGTTCACAGACCGGGCCTCGATGCCGGCGGGAACCAGCAGGGTCAGGACAGCGAGGAGCGAGGGTTTGCGGGATCCGATCGCGGGCATGGGAGCCGGTGAGAGTAACATCCGCCCTCCCATGAGTGCGAGCGGCGGCCATCTGGGCCTCAGATCCGGAATCGGCCTGGTGGTCTCCAACATGGTGGGCGCCGGCGTTTTCATCAGCGCCGGCTTCATGGCCCAGGACCTGACCCCCGGCCTGATCCTCGTCTCCTGGGTCCTGGGCGCCATCATCGCCCTCGCGGGCGCGCGCGCGTACGCCACCGTCGCCACCTGGGTCCCGCGCTCGGGAGGCGAGTACCGCTACCTGTCCGACCTCCTTCACCCGGCGGTTGGCTGCCTCGCGGGATGGGGCTCGCTGCTGGTGGGCTTTTCCGCGCCCATCGCCGTGGATGCCCTGGCCGCGGGTGAATTCGCCCGGACGCTCGGCAGTCCCCTCTCGCCGACGGTGTTCGGGGTCTTGATGATCCTCGCTCTGGGGGTCATGCACGCGACGGGCCGCCAGGCCTCGAAGCATGGTCACAACCTGCTCTTCATCGGCAACGGCCTGCTCCTCGCGGGCTTCGTGATCACCGGTCTCTTCTTCGGGACCAACGCGTGGCCCGCCTGGGTCCCGGCGGCGGCCGCCAGTTCCGGCGCTTTTCCGAAGGAAGCCTTCGCGCGCGGCCTCTTCTTCATCGCCTTCGCGTTCTCCGGATGGAACGCCGCGACCTACGCCGCCTCCGAGTTTCGCGACCCCAAGCGTGACGTGCCGCGCGCGCTTCTCATCGGCTGCGGCCTGGTGGCCGTCCTCTACCTGGCCGTGAACTGGGTGTTCGTCGCGAACCTCGCGCCCGAGGACTTCAAGGTGGTCTTCGGCTACGACGAAAGCAAGGTGACGCTCGGTCACGTGATCCTCAGCCGGGTCCTGGGCCCCTTCGGCGGCTTCATCATGTCGCTCCTGGTCCTCGTCGCTTTCGTTTCCGCGGCGAGTGCGATGACCGTGGTCGGACCGCGCGTGTACGCGACCATGGCCGCCGATGGCTACCTGCCCGCTTTCCTTCGCGTGGAGGA
>DAORUA010000032.1:8172-17388 GCA_035432945.1 Vicinamibacteria bacterium
TGTACGCGACCATGGCCGCCGATGGCTACCTGCCCGCTTTCCTTCGCGTGGAGGAAGGAAGGGTGCCGGTGAAATCGATCGCGCTCCAGTGCGCGGTCGCGCTGGTGATCCTCGCGACCCACACCCTGCAGCAGGCCCTGGCCAACGTCGGCGCGATCCTGACTCTGTTCGCGGCGCTGGTCTCGGTCTCGATCTTCAGGCGCGCGCTCTCAACGAAGAGCGGCATTGAAAAGCCGAACGCCCTGACCCTGGTCGCGGCCGGAATCCACGTGGGCTCCTCGGCCTTCATGCTCTACTTCGGTTTTCGCGACTCGACCCGGCTGCTGATCTGGGTCGCCGCGGTGCTGGCCGCGGGCTTGACCTTCTGGGCGATCGCACGACCGCGAACCGTGAACGGAGCTCAGGCCAAAACCTAGACCACCGCTCCGAAGACCTTCCCCACGAAGGCGGTAACGGCCATGGCCAGCGCTCCCCAGAAGAGCACGCGCGCCGCCGATCGTCCGACCGGGGCGCCGCCGGTCCGCGCCGCCACGATTCCCAGGGCGGTCAGGGACAGCAACGAGGCGGCGGCCACCACCTCGGCCACGCGGGTCTCGGGAGCCAGAAGCGCCGAGGCCAGGGGAAGCGCCGCGCCCACCGCGAAGGTCGCCGCCGAAGTGAGGGCCGCCTGAACCGGGCGAGCGGTGGTGATGGACGAGATCCCGAGCTCGTCCCGGGCGTGCGCCCCCAGCGCGTCGTGCTCGGTGAGCTGGTGCGCGACCTGGGATGCGAGTTCCGGGGTGAGCCCTCGCGACTGGTAGATCATGGCGAGTTCGAGGTGCTCGGATTCGGGCTCGTCGAGAAGCTCCTGCCGTTCGCGGGCCAGGTCCGCGGCCTCGGTGTCCGCCTGGGAACTCACGGAGACGTATTCGCCCGCCGCCATCGACATGGCCCCCGCCACCAGGCCGGCCATGCCCACCGTCACCAGTTCGGCGCGATCGACGCTGGCCGCGGCCACGCCCACGAGGAGGCTGGCGGTGGACACGATTCCATCGTTCGCGCCCAGCACGGCGGCGCGAAGCCAGCCGACGCGCTCGGTGCGGTGAGTCTCCGGATGAGTGGTGCGGGGCATGGCGGGGAGTGTAAGGCGAACCGGTGAACGGGGTTCATGACGCGGGTCATGCGCGGCGCGTGGAACCCCGTGCTACCTTGCCTCCCGTGGATCCCCTCGCCAACACGAACTGGAGCGCCGCTTCGACGGTGGCGGGGTTCTCCCAGTCCCCTCCCAACGCGACCCTGATGCGATTCATGGCGGACGAGCGGGACCGTCGGCCGATCCGCCGCCTCCTTGACATCGGCTGCGGAGCGGCGCGGAACGCGGGGCCGCTCGCGGATGCGGGCCTCGAGGTTCTCGGCACCGACCTCTCCTGGCCGATGCTCCAGGCCGCGCGATCCAGGCCACGATCGAAGCAGGGGCGCCTGGACCTCGCTCTTTCCCCCATGGAGATCCTGCCGGTCCAGGACCGGAGTTTCGACATGGTGGTGGCTCACGGCATCTGGAATCTCGCCCCCTCGGGCGCCCTGTTCCGTCAGGCCGCGCGCGAAGCGGCGCGCGCATGCAGGCCGGGCGCCTCCCTCTTCCTCTTTACTTTCTCGCGCAACACCCTGCCCGAAGGCGCACGGCCGATCCCCGGCGAGACGTTCGTCTTCACGCAGTTCTCCGGACAGCCTCAGTGCTTCCTGACCGAGGATGAACTCGTGTCGGAGCTTCGGGCCTGCGGATTCGTGCGCGATCCCGACCGACCCCTCACCGAATACAACCGGCCCCAGCCCGGTCAACTGCAGGCCCCGCGCGGGCCGGTGATCTACGAGGGCACGTTCCGACGCGTCTCGGACTGAGCGAGGGCTCGGCCTCGCGAGACGCGGGAGCGCCGAGGCAATCAGCCGTCGAGCTTCTTCTTCAACTCGACGAGAAGGTTCAAGGCTTCGATGGGGGTGAGAGCATTGACGTCGGTCTGGCGCAGCTCGTCCGCCACCGCGTCGGAAGCGGGGGCGAAGAGCGAGAGCTGACGCTCCTTGGGCGCGCCCATCACCCCGGTGCGGGCCAGCTTCGGCCGGCCTTCGGAATCGAACTCCGTCTGCTCCAGGTTCTTGAGGATCTCGCGGGCTCGCTTCACCACCGGGGACGGCAGACCGGAGAGCTTCGCGACCTGTATGCCGAAGGACCGATCCGAACCGCCGGGCTCGACCCGGCGCAGGAAGAGGATGTCGTCCTTCCACTCCCGCGCGGTGACGTGCAGGTTCGACACCGCCGGCCGGTCCACCGCGAGGTCCACGAGCTCGTGATAGTGGGTAGCGAACAACGTGCGTGGACAGTGCGGCCCGCGCTCGGCCAGGTGCTCGGCCACCGCCCACGCGATGGAGAGGCCGTCGAAGGTGGCGGTGCCGCGGCCGATCTCGTCGAGCAGCAACAGGCTGCGCTCGGTGGCGTGGCGAAGGATGTAGGCCGTCTCCTGCATCTCCACCATGAACGTGGACTGGCCGCGCAGCAGGTAGTCGGACGCGCCCACGCGGGTAAAGAGACGATCGCACACCGTCATCTTGGCCTCGAGGGCGGGTACGAACGAGCCCATCTGCGCCATCACCACCATGAGGCCGGTCTGCCGGAGGAAAGTCGACTTGCCGCCCATGTTGGGACCGGTGACGATGAAGAGGCGCGGCGAATCCTGGGCCGCGCCGAAGTTGAGATCGTTTGAAACGAAGGGGTTCTCGGTGGAGGACTCGACCACCGGGTGCCGGCCCTCGCGGTAGACGAGATCCCCGTCCGACGACAGCCGGGGCTTGACGTAGTTGAGGCGCTGCGCGGCCTCGGCCAGCGAGGCGATCACATCGATGATGGCCACGGCGCGGGACGTCGCCTGCAGTGCCTTGACGCAGGCCAGCGCCGCTTCGACGAGGCCAGCGAGGATCTCCTTCTCGCGATCCAGGAGATGCTCTTCCGCGCGCAGCACCTTCTCCTCGAAGTCCTTGAGCTCGGGGGTGACGAAGCGCTCGCCCGAAACCACGGTCTGGCGGCGGATGTAGTCGTCCGGAACGAGGTGGAGGTTCGGCTTGGTGATCTCGATGTAGTAGCCGAACACGCGGTTGTATCGGACCTTGAGCGACGAGATCCCTGTCCGCTCCCGTTCGTGCGATTCGATCCGGGCGATCGCTTCCTTGCCGCCGGTGTGCAGGCTCCTGAGTTCGTCGACCTGGGGATCCACGCCGGGACGAACGAGCTCACTGTCCCCCACCGTGGCGGGCGGCGAATCGACGAGGGTGCCCTGGATCCGGTCGGCCAGCGCCTCGTGGGCATCGAGGGTCTGCATCTGCGCGCGCAGGAGGGGCGCGTTCAACTCGGACCCCGCGACCTTCGTGGCCGCGACTCCGCGAAGCGACGCGGCCAGGGACGCGAGATCGCGCGGGGTGGCGCGGCCGAAGGTCAGCTTCGCGACCAGCCGGTCGAGATCGCGGATCCGGGCCAGGGCGTCTTCGAGATCGCTGCGGGTGCGCGTCCGGAACGCGAGTTCCTCGACCGCGTCGAGACGATCCTGGATGGGCTCGCGGCGCGACAGGGGCCGGAGGATCCAGTCGCGAAGCAGGCGGCCGCCCATGGGCGAATGAGTCTGGTCGAGGACGGAGAGCAGGGTGCCGCGAGGCGAACCGTCGATCAGGTTCTCCACCAGTTCGAGATTCCGCCGCGTCGACTCATCGAGGATGAGGACGTCGCCGTCGTCGCGATGGGTGAGGGACGTCACGTGCGACAGCTCGCGCTTCTGGGTGGACTTGAGATAGAGGAGCAGCGCGCCCGCGGCGGTCGCCGCTTCGGGCATGCGCTCGCAGCCCATGGCCTCGAGGTTGATCACCCCGAAGTGACGGAGCAGCTCCTCGCGGGCCCGCTTGGCGTCGAATTCCGAATCGACTTCGAAGACCGAGGCTCCGATCTTGGCAGTGTCGAAGTGATCGGGCTTCGCCACTCCTTCCGGCCACAGGAGTTCGCGCGGGCCAATCGCGAGAAGGTCGTCGAAGAACGCCTCGACCCGGCCTTCGCCCCGCCGCTCGAACACGAAGAACTCGCCGGAGACGGGATCGATGACCGCGGCCCCCAGCGCGGAACGGCCGGGGTAGCAGGCGGCGATTCGCGAGGCCTGGGCGAGCGGGGACTCGTCGTCGATGAACGTTCCCGGAGTGACGACGCGCACCACGCCGCGCTTGACCACGCCCTTGGCCCCTCGGGGGTCTTCGAGCTGCTCGCCGATCGCGACCCGATGGCCCTTCTCGACCAGCGCGCGCACGTAGGCATCGAGCGCGCGATGGGGCACGCCGCACATGGGAACGGGCTCGCCGGTCGAGTCCTTGGCCCTTGAGGTGAGGGCGATGTCGAGCAGGGGCGCGGCGATGGTCGCGTCTTCGAAGAAGAGTTCGTAGAAGTCGCCCATGCGGAAGAAGAGGAGCGCGCCCGGATGTTCCGCCTTCATGCGGTGGTACTGCTGCATGGCGGGTGTGGGCGTCACGGACATGGGCGGCTTGGTTTCAATCAGGAGGAACGAGGGTCGGCGAGTATAAGCTCCGTCTCTTCAGTGCCTTCCATCATCCCCTCCCGACCCCTGCCCCTGATCCTGGCTCTCGACACCTCGTCCTCCCTCGGCAGCGTCGCCCTCGCCCGGGGCGGAACCCTCATCGAGACGCGCGCCTTCGAAGCGGATCACGGCCATTCAAGGCGCCTGCTCCCCGCGATCGAGGGGCTCTTCACGGACGCTGGGCTCGGGGTGGACGAAGTGGACCTCTTCGCGATCGTGGTCGGCCCGGGATCGTTCACGGGACTTCGCGTCTCGCTCGCGTGCGTCCGCGGCCTGGCCGGGACGAAGCCCTGCTTCGGGGCCCTCGCCACCGATGTCGCGGCCTGGGCCGCGCGGGGGCGGGGATCCAGGATCCTGGCCGTCACCGATCTGTTCCATGGGGAGGTGTTCGCGAGCGCCCATGACGAGGCGGGCGCCCTGGTTTCGAACCGCGAATCAGGCGACCTCGCGGGCGTGCTGACCGCACTGCGGGATTTCGTGAGCGGACCGGCAGTCGCGACCGGGTCGGCGGCGACGAAGCACGCGGCGGAGATCTCGGCCGCCTTTCCCGGAATCGAAGTCCTTGCCCTGGAGGGCGGTCTCGCCCCGCATCTGGCCGGACTCGCCCACACGGCCGCCTCCCCTGAAACCACGGGCCCGGCCGGCGAGTTGCTGCCCTACTACCTGCGCGACCCCCTGACCCGAGGCCTGCTCAACTCTCAACCGCGGGCCAGGTGACGGAGCGACCCGGTGGCGGTGCGCCGGACACTATGGTGTTCGGCCCCGCGAGAGACGACGATCTCGACGCCCTCGTGTCCATCGACCACGCTTCCCCCCGGCCCTGGAGCCGTGAAGCGTTCGCGGCGGAGCTCGGCCAGTCCCCTCCCACGCTCTTCGTGCTCAGGTCCTCGGGCCAAGCGGTCGCGTTCGTGGTCGTCCGCATCCACATCCCGGAGATGGACATCGTGAACCTGGCCGTGCGTCCCAATCGGCGAGGCCGGGGGCTGGGCGGCCTCCTGCTCTCATCCCTTCTCGGCGAGGTCGCCTCCACGGGCGTGCGGACCGTGTTCCTGGAGGTGCGAGCGGGGAATGAAGAGGCCTTGAAACTCTATCGACGGGCCGGCTTCCAGGAAACCCAGAGACGGCGGGATTTCTACGCGGAACCCGTTGAAGATGCGATCCTGATGCGGCTGGAAATGAGCCATGAAGCAGGGTTGAAAGGTCCAAGAAACGCGTGCTAGGGTCGAAGTCCTGAAGCCACCTCCTCCCTGACCTTGAGGAGCGAATCTTCTTCTTCGATAGCAAATTGGAGGTCTCACGATGCCGTCACTGAACGCCGTGACTCGGGAGTCGCTGCTTGCAAGCAACGAGGAATACCGGAGGCTCTACGAGGAGCACACGGAACTTGAGAATCGTCTCAAGGTACTCTCTGAAAAGGCGGTCCTGTCCGACGCCGAACAGATCGAGGAATCGAAGCTCAAGAAGCTGAAACTCGCCGGCCGCGACCGCATGGAGGAAATCGCGCGGAAGGCTCACTGACGCCGTCGACACCAAGACCCCCCTCGAGACGTTGCCCGGTCGGCCCGGAGGACGCCCCGCACGACGGGACGCCCCCGTCGTCGTTTTGCAGAAACCAAGGACCACCGTTTTGAAGATCGCTCCCGAAGGCCTGCCCTTCATCGCTGTCGCCATCATCATCGCCGCCGTCGGGGCGTATTTCTCCTGGCGGGCCTTCGCTGTCCTGTTCGTCCTCGCGGTCTTCGTGACCGCCTTCTTCCGGGATCCCTTCCGCGAAATTCCTCAGGGCGCCGGGCTCGTGGTCTCGCCCGCGGACGGCAAGGTGGTGATGATCGTCCCCGTTCCCGCCGGCCACCCCGCCGGAGAAGGGTCGACCCAGGTCTCCATCTTCCTCTCGGTGTTCGACGTCCACATCAATCGAGCGCCCATCGCGGGCCGGATCACCGACGTCGTCTACAACAAAGGCGAGTTCCTGCCCGCGTTCGACGACAAGGCCTCTCTGCGCAATGAACAGAATCGGGCCTTTGTGGAAGGGCCCGAGGGCCGGGTCGGATTCACGCAGATCGCGGGCCTCATCGCCCGGCGCATCGTCTTCCGCAAGAAGGTCGGTGACGTGGTGGCGCGTGGCGAGCAGGTGGGGCTGATCCGGTTCGGATCGCGCACGGATGTGTTTCTTCCCCGGGGAACGACGCTCAACGTCAACGTCGGCGATCGGGTCAGCGGCGGCAGTTCCGTGATCGCGCATCTTCCCGAGCCCCCGGCCAAGGGTCCGACCCCGTGACCATCACCGACCGGCTCAAGCAGCCCGGGCTCAAAAAGGGCGCGGCCCTCCTCCCCAGCCTCTTCACCATCGGCAACCTCTTCCTCGGCTTCTCGGCGATCATCTACTCGTTGCGGCTGGAGTTCGAGACCGCGGCCCAGCTGATCGTGGTGGCGGTGATCTTCGACATGCTCGACGGGCGGATCGCGCGCATGACCGGCACCACCTCGGAGTTCGGAGCGCAGCTCGACAGCCTTTCCGACATCGTGTCGTTCGGGGTGGCCCCCGCCATCATCGCCTACCAGTGGGGCCTCGCCACCCTTCACCGCTCGTTCCTGGCCGCGTTCTTCTTCGTGATGTGCGCGGCGATCCGACTGGCCCGGTTCAACGTCCAGCGCAAGGTGGTGGACGGACGCTATTTCGTCGGCCTGCCCTCTCCCGCCGCCGCGGGTTTCGTCATCTCCATCATCTACTTCCGCCCCGAGCCCCTCAACGACCGGGTGGGCGCCGCCTTCACCATGATGCTCCTGGTCGTCGGCGCCTTCCTCATGGTCAGCACCCTTCGCTACTGGTCCTTCAAGACCTTCGACCTGAGGAGCCGTCGCAGCTATTTCGCGATGGTGGGAATAGCAGCTCTCCTCGCCCTGGTGGCGACCGAGCCCGCGTGGGCGCTTCTCGCCTGGTCCTGCGGCTACACCGCCTCCGGACCGGTCGCCTATCTGATCGGCCTGGTGAGGCGCAAGGGCGATAGTGAGGCCACGCCCGCGACTCCCTGAGCGGAGCGGACCGCCCTCTTGAACAAGCGCCCGCTCATCGGCGTCGGCGCGGTGGTGTTCGGCGCCTCCGGCGAGATCCTCCTCATCAAGCGGGGAAAGCCCCCGCACTACGGCCGCTGGATGGTCCCCGGAGGCACGCTCGAGTGGGGAGAGACGCTCGAGGAAGCGGTCCGCCGGGAGGTCCGCGAGGAGACCGGGATCGACATCGAGATCGAGACCTTCGTCGAGATCATCGAGGCCATCACCCCCGGCCCGGACGGCTTCCACTACGTGATCGTGGACTACGCCGCCCACGCGGTATCGGGGTCTCTGGCCGCGGATTCGGATGCCCTCGATGCGGTCTGGGCGCCGGTCGAGGCACTGAGCGGCTACGACCTCACGCCTGAACTCGACCGGGTCATCGAGAAGGCCCGGCGCGCGACCGGCCGCCGCGGCTGACCCGCCCCTTCACTCCCCCGACAGGGGCAGCCGCAGGATGGCCCGAGTCACCTCGCCGTCCCGCTCGAGCGAGGCGGCGCCCCCCAGGTCTTCCGCCACCTTCTTCACGAGAGCGAGGCCCAGCCCCGAGCCCTGGGTCTTGGTGGAGAAGAACGGCTCGAAGAGCCTCGCCTGCGTCTCCTCGTCGAAGCCGGGTCCGGTGTCCTCGACCACGAGTTCCGCGAAGCCCTGGGCGGGAAGGCAGCTGATCCGGATCTCTCCCGCGCTCCCCACCGCCTGCACGGAGTTCTCGAGGAGGTTCCGGATCGCCCGTTCGATGAGCTTCGACTCGCCGAGAACGGGGCAAGGCGGGCCGTAGCGCGTCACCAATCGCAGTGCTTCGGGCAGGACGTCCTGGTAAGGCTTGATCACGTTGCGGGTCAGGGCGCTCATGTCCACGCGCTCGCTCCGGTCCACCGGCTCCCGTACGAAGGCCGCGAACTCCGAGGCGATGTCCCGGAGTTTCGTCACCGACTCCAGGATGGTGCGCGTGCACACCGCGACCACCGACTCGAAGCTTTCCGAGACGATGCCGCTCGCCCGATAGGCGCGCTGGAGATGCTCGGCCGAGAGCTGGATGGGAGTCAGAGGATTCTTGACCTCGTGGGCGACCTGGGCCGCCATGTCCGCCCACGCCGCGAGTCGCTCCCGTCGTTCGATCTCCCTCTGCTGCCGGGCGAGATCGTGGGCCATGGTGTTGAAGGAGTGCGCGAGTTCGCCCACCTCGTCTCCGGTCCGCACCGGCACCCGCACCGAGAGATCGCCGTGGGCGATGCGGCGCGACGCCAGGGTCATCTCGAGAACCGGGCCGGAGATTCTCCGGGCCAGGAACCAGGCGAGCATGGTGGCGACGGCGAGGAGGGAGAGGGCGGCGATTCGCAT
Source organism: Vicinamibacteria bacterium (assembly GCA_035432945.1). Taxonomy (GTDB): domain Bacteria; phylum Acidobacteriota; class Vicinamibacteria; order Fen-336; family JAGNNV01; genus JAGNNV01. The sequence continues at coordinate 17,163 of DAORUA010000032.1, forward strand.
GCGCGTATCGAGATCGCTGAGGACCGCGGCCACCTGAGCCTCCCGGTTCTGCAGGTTGACGCGCACCAGACCCGTACGGCCCGCGGGCAGGACGAGCCGCGCCGAGACGGCCGAGGGCACGAGGCCGCCGGGAGGCCGGTGGAACATCATGTCCCCGTCGGCGAGCACGAGGCGGCTGTACGCGTCGGCCGGAGCGAGTCTCGAAAGGAGACCCGCATCCACGTCC
>DAORUA010000033.1:0-12620 GCA_035432945.1 Vicinamibacteria bacterium
CTCCGCCCACCTGGTAGAACCAGTTGCCGGGGGCATTGGGGCCCATGCTGGGTGGAGCGAGCGGATCGGGCCGCGAGGGCGCGCACAGCGTGGTGTTGTCCTGCTGGGCGCCGCACACGTGGTAGTTGAAGTCCTTCGTGGTGGTCACGTGGTAGAGCTGCGCCGTCGGGTAGTCCTCGTCGGTCCAGGTCTCGCCGCCGTTCACCGAGACCGTTCCGCCCCCGTCGTTGCTCGAGACCAGGCGCTGGTTGTCGTCGGGCGCGATCCACAGGTCGTGGTTGTCCCCATGGGGCGGTCGGATGGTGGTGAAGGTGCTGCCGCCGTCCACCGATTTGTGGAAGTTGACATTCAGGACGTAGACGAGGTCCTTGTTCCGGGTGTCCGCGTAGACGCGGGTGTAGTAGAACGCGCGCTGGCGAAGGGCGCGGTCCTCGTTGACCCTGGTCCAGGTGGCCCCCGCGTCATCGGAGCGGAAGAGGCCGCCGTTCTCGTTCTCCACCATGGCGAAGACCCGGTTCGAGTCGACGGGAGACACCGACACGCCGATCTTGCCCACGACCCCGGCGGGCAGGCCGGGATTGCGGGTGATGTCGGTCCAGGTCTCGCCCGCGTCGGTGGATTTGTACAGGCCGCTGTCCGGCCCGCCCGAGTTCATGCTCCACGGCGTCCGCCACGCCTCCCACAGCGACGCGAAAATCACGTTCGGGTTCTTCCCGTCGATCGAGATGTCGACGCCCGCGGCCTTCGGGCTCTTGTAGAGAACCTTCTTCCAGGTGGCGCCGCCGTCGATAGTCTTGTAGATCCCGCGGTCCTCGCTTTCCGCGTAGGGCCTGCCGAACGCGGCCGCGTAGACGATGTCGGGATTCGCGGGATGGACGCGCACGCGCGCGAAGGCCTGGATCTGGCCCAGGCCCGAGTGCTTCCAGGTCTTGCCGGCGTCGATGGACTTGTAGAGCCCGTCGCCCTGCATGATGTTCCCGCGGAACTGGGTCTCGCCCATGCCGATCCACACCACGTCGGGATTCGACTCCGCGACCGCGCACGACCCGACCGATGAGGATTTGATCTGGCCGTCGGTTACCGGCTTCCAGTTGAGACCGCCGTCGGTGGTCTTCCAGAGCCCGCCGCCCACCGCTCCGAAGAAGTACTCCAGCGGCCGCTGCGCGGAGCCCGCGGCGCACAACGAGCGCCCGCCGCGATTGGGTCCGACCATGCGGTACTGGAGGGCGCTGAAGGCCGCGGCGTCGTAGGGCTGCGCGAAGGCCGGGGGCGCCATGGCGAGGCCCAGGGCCAGGAAGGTGGGGGAGAGGAATCCGCGTTGCATGGGGGTTTGACTCCTGAGAAGGGAACGGGGAAAGGAGTCTCGTCTGGGAAACCGCGAGGATCAAGACCGGCTGCGGGAATGAATATCGGGCTTGTGCGGATGCCGTGCCCGCGGCCTTACCAGCTCAGGTCGAACACGCAGGCTTCATCCCCCGCGCAGGTGCAAGAGGTCTCGCGCACGCGGATGGGGCCGGGCGCCTTCATGGTCTCGAGCGCGCCCTGGTAGTAGCCGGCGGCGCTCAGGCAGTAGACCGGCGAGTACTCGGTGTACTTGGTGAGACGCATCTGGCCCGCCCGCGGCCCCAGTTCCTTGTAGGTGGAGGCGCCGAAGTTCTGGAAACGATCGTGGAGCCGGGCCTGCTTCTCGAAGAAGCGATGCGGCTCGTCTGAGACGAAGCCCGCGTAGATGCCGGAGAGGTTCGAGGTCGCGGAGAATCGGCCGAGTTCGCGGAATACGTCGTCCGGGTTGCCTTTCGCGACCGTGGCGATGGCGCGATCCACCGCGATCAGGGAGGAGAGCGGAACCCAGGAGGTCGCCAGCACAGCGTGGGACACGAGCTTCGCCGCCTCGGCGGGCAGGTGGGCGGCGAGGGCGGTGGCGGGGTCGATGCCTCGCTTCGCGATCCAGTTGAGGTGGGCCTGGATCATGGTGCCCTTGACCTGGGCCGCCCCGGTCAGATGCTCGCGTTTGCTGGCCACTTTGCTGGTGCTCCTCCGTTTACTGTACTCCAACCTCGATGATTCGTTTTTTTGTATAGTCCCGCGACCCGCGACTCCGACCGCCAGCATGACCAGACTTCCCAGAATCCTGAGAGCCGTTCCTCTGCTTTCCGCCGGGCTCTTTCTCCACCTGGCCTGCGGTGCGGGCGGCCCCTCGCCTTCCTCGCCCTCCTCCGCTCCGCCCGCGGCCGCTCCGGCCCCCAAGCCCCTGAACGTCGTCGTGATCATGACCGACGATCAGGAGGCGGTGAGCGCCCGCGAGATGCCGAGAATGCAGTCGCTCATCGCCGCCCAGGGCGTCACCTTCCAGAACGCGATCTCCACCACCCCGCTGTGCAGCCCGTCGCGCGCGACCGTCCTGTCCGGGCGCTACGCACACAGCCATAACATCCTGAGCAATCAGCCGCCGCTCGGAGGCTATGGCAAGTATCGCGACAGCGGAATGGAAGGCGACTCCCTTCCGGTGTGGCTCAAGTCGGCCGGTTACCGCACCGCCTATCTCGGGAAGTACACGAATGGCTATGGGCCGGGCTGGGCCACTAAGCCTCCGGGCTGGGACGACTGGCTCGCCTTCACCGAGCCCCAAGCCTATGTGAACTTCACCTTCAACGAGGACGGGCGCGATCTCAAATCGCCCGGCGGCGAATACCAGACCGACTACCTGACCACCCGCGCCCTCGAGTACCTGCGCCGCACCGAGGACAAGGACGACCAGCCCTTCTTCCTGATGGTGGCTCCCTACGCGCCCCACAACGTCTCGAAATATGCGTCACGGCATGCCGGCATGTTCTCCTCGGCCGGCGCACCGCGGACGCCCGCCTTCGACGAGCCCGACGTGAACGACAAGCCGAGGCACATCAAGCGGATCAACCGATTCACCTCGGCCCAGGTCACCAACATCGACAACGAGTACCGGAACTCGCTGCGCGCCCTGCAGGCGGTGGACGAGATGATCGAGAAGCTCGTCCAGGCGCTCGAGGCGCAGGGGGAACTCGACAACACCGCCATCATCTTCTTCTCCGACAACGGCCTGTCCACCGGCGCCCACCGGTTCACCGACAAGACCGCGCCCTACGCCGAGTCGCTGGACATTCCGCTCTACATCCGGGTGCCCGGGGGGCCGAAAGGGATCACCATCCCTCACCTCGTGGCCAACCTCGACCTGCCCGCCACCATCGTCGACTGGGCCCGGATTCCGCCGCCGCCGGCGATCGAGGGCCGGTCCCTCACCCCGCTCTTCGCCGCGACCACGCCGCCGGTCAGCGCCTGGCGGCCCGATATCCTCGTCGAGTACTGGGACAACACCAATCCCGCGACCACGCTCATGCCGACCTACCAGGGCGTGCGGGTGGAGAACGGCGTCGAGTCCGCGCTGTATGTGCAGCACGACACGCGCGAGGAGGAGTACTACGACTTCAAGGCCGATCCGTATCAGATGGACAGCGCAGTCGGCAGCCATCCCGCCGAAGTCAACCGGCTGAATGCGCGGATGAAAACCCTGGCCGCGTGCCGCGGCTCGTCCTGCCGCTGAAGGGCCTTCCTGGCTACTTGAACTGGGCGATCCGCTTGTCGAGCGTGTTCGCCATGTCCGGGTTGAATCGGCGCACCGAATTCGTCTCCCCCGGGTCCGCCACGATGTCGTAGAGGACCGGGACCGAGTCGCGGAATCCCGGCCGCACGTACTTCCACCGGCCGGACCGGACCGCCGCGATCTCGCTGGTCATGAAGAAGTAGAACTCGCGTCCGCCTCCCATGCCCTTGCCCGGAATGGAGTCGACTTCCCCGGTCAGCAGCCGGGTGATGTCGACGCCGTCGTAGTCCCTCGGGGGCAGAGGCGCGCCGGCCAGGGCCGCGAAGGTGGGGAACAAGTCGAGGGTCGAGGCCGGATCCTTGATCAGCCGGCCCGCGGGGATCTTCCAGGGTTGCCAGGCGATGGCGGGGACTCGGATCCCGCCCTCGTTCACGTTGCCCTTCCCGTAGGTGAGCGGCCCCGGTGAGCCCGCCGCCACCGGCCCGTTGTCGCTCAGGAAGACGACGATGGCGTTGCGGTCGCGGCCCGTCTCCTGGAGCGTCTTCATCACCTCGCCTACCGACCAGTCGAGTTCCTGCACCGCGTCCCCGTAGGGCCCAAAGCCCGCGCTGCCCACAAAGGCGGGCGAGTTGATGTTCGGGGCGTGGGGAGCGTGGTGGGCGACATAGAGGAACAGCGCCTTGTCGAGAGGCGTCTTCTTGATGAACGCCGTGGCCTCGTCGGTGAGGCGCTTCGTGAGCAGGTCCATGCCGGGGAAGTCGTTGGTCACGAGTTCGCCCATGACGAAGTTGGTGCCCGGCGGCGAACTCAACATGCCGTAGAAGAAATCGAAGCCCAGGCGCAGGGGCATCTGGTTGACCTTCGCACCCAGGTGCCACTTGCCCACGATGCCGGTCGCGTAGCCCTGGTTCTTCAGGACCTGGGCGATCGTCACTTCGCCCGCGCGGAGGACGGTGTTGTTGTTCCAGGTGACCCCATTCCTCACCCCGTACCGCCCGGTGAGCAGGGCCGCGCGCGAGGGGGCGCAGACCGGAGAGGGGACGTACATCGCTTCGAAGCGGGAGCCGTCGGCGGCCAGCCGGTCGATGTTGGGTGTCTTCGCGAGGGGATGGCCGTAGACGCCGAGGTCTCCGTAGCCCATGTCGTCGGCGAGGATGACCACGATGTCCGGCGGCCCCGGCCGGGGCGGGGGCAAAGCCGGCGCGGAGACCGTCCCACTCGCGGCGGAGCCCGCGGGAGTGGGGGAGGCCGGCCCCCCCCGCAGGAGGCGAGCGCCATCACGGCGAGCACACCTGCGGCCCACCGCCCATCGACACGAGTGCGACAACGAGAAGACATTCCGGCCACAATATCAAGTTATTTGAATTCTCGCGGCCCCTTGCGGGACCTGTCGTTAGAATCCTCGTGCGATGACTGAAGACGACGCCCCCAAGAGCTCCTTCGAACTGGCCATGGCCCGCCTGAAAAAGAAGGACGCGGAGAGCGGGGAGAGCATTCGCGAGCTTTCCGCCGCCCAGAAAGAGGAGATCGCGGAGATCCGCCGGGTCTACGACGCGAAGCTCGCGGAAGTCGACATCATGAAGAAGCCCAAGCTCCCGCCCGGGCTTCCCGAGGAACTGCGCGAGCAGGTCGATCTCCTGAACGAGCAGTACATGCGCGAGCGGGACATCCTTGCCGCCGAACGCGACGCGAAGATCGAGGCCGTTCGCAGCCGCACTCCCGAGGCCTAGGAAGCGGCCTTCGACCGCTCGATGGTCCGATGAGTTTCCTTCGCCGGGTTGCACCCCCGGCTCTTCTCAGCGTCGGCTCGATCCTCTTCGTTCTGCTCGTCGCCGAAGCGGCGGCCCGGGCCGCCTCGGTCAGCGTGGGCACGGTTCAGATCAACCGGGCGGTGGTGCGCGCGAGCGCCGACCCGAAACTCGGCTTCGAACTCCGGCCGAACTCGTTCGTGGCCGCCGAAGTGGACTATCGGATCAACGGCGACGGCTTCCGCGGTCCGGCCCTTCGGCCGAAGGCGCCCGGGGTGAAGCGGATCGCGGTCTTCGGCGACTCCATTGCCTTTGGCTACTGGGTCGCGGAGGGCGACGCCTTTCCCGCCCAGCTCGGGACGGTCCTGGGGCCGCGGGTCGAGACCCTGAATCTCGGCGTGCCGGGCTATAACCTCGATCAGGAGGTCGAGAATCTCCGGAAGCGCGTCGACTCCCTTCGCCCCGACGTGGCGATCTTCGGCTTCTGCCTCAACGACCTCGAGGGCCTGCTCAGCTTCGAATACGGCCTCACCCAGGCCCGGCGGGAAGCGCGGAGCGGCCCGCGGCGCGCGCTCGAATCCCTCCTGTCCTTCTCCCGGTTCGCGGCGTGGATCGAATACCGGCTGACCGAGCGCGATGCGCGCGCGAGCTTCGCCCGGGCGCGCAACCCGTTCGGCGGGGAGCTCTATGAAGCGACTCCCGAGACCCTCGACGCTCACCTGGATGCGAGCTTCTCGGCACTCGCGGGAGTGGTGAAACCCCGCGGCATCACCGCGGCGATCGCGATCTTTCCGATCCTCGGCAACAAGTTCGAGAACTACCCCTATCTGGACCTGCATGCCCGGATCGCGCGCGCGGCCGGGCGGGCGGGCGTCCTCTCCGTCGATCTCCTGCCCTGCTTCTCGTCGTACGCGTTTCGCGAGGTGCGGGTCGACGTGGTTCACCCCAATCCCCTGGGCCACCGGATCGCCGCCCACGCCGCGGCGGATGGGCTCTTCGCCGCCCTGCTTCCCGGAGAGACGAGGCCCGGAGCACTCGACCGGCTCTGTTCGAGCTATCGGGCCGGGGAGTTCGCCGCGGTCAAGGGGTACTAGCGACCTTCATTACGATCAGGGTCATGTCGTCGTGCTGCTTGGCCCCCGCCGCGAAGGCGTCCGCCTCGGTCATGATCCGGGCGACGAGGTCGTGGGCCGCGAGGTCGCGTCCCCCGCGCAGGACGGCGAGCAGCCGGTCTTCCCCCCACTCCTCGTCCCGCGGGTTCATGCACTCCGAGATGCCGTCGGTGAAGCCGAGGAGCACGTCTCCCGCGCGGACGTCGATGGTTCCCTCGGTGAAGAAGGCGAAGTCCATCATGCCGATGACCGGACCGCCGGTTTCCAGGCGCTCGAGCTGCCCATCCTGGCGTAGCAGCATGGGAGCGTTATGGCCGGCGTTCACGTACGCGAGGACGCCGTCGCGGTATTCGCCGTAGAAGAAGGTGGCGTAACGGTTCGCGGGCGACGACTCGAAGACCAGCTTGTTGATGTTGGTCATCAGTTTGGCGAGGTCGCGGCTGCCCACCAGCGCCTGCCCGCGAAGTGCCGCCTGCAGGCCGGCCATGAGGAGGGCGGCGGGAATGCCCTTGCCCGCGATGTCGCCAATGGCGAGGCCGATCGCGCGCTCGCCTTCGAGCGGTATGAAATCGTAGTAGTCGCCGCCGATCCCCGCGGCGGGCCGGCAATGGCCTCCGAGGTCGAGGCCCTTGATCACCGGCGGCGTCTGGGGCAGGAGGGTGAACTGGACCTCGCGGGCGATCTCGATCTCACGCGTCATACGCTCCCGCTTGGCCACCTCGCCCGCCACCTGCTCCACGAGCCGCGTGTTGTCGAGGGCGAGGGCGGTCTGATGGGCGACGGACTGGAGGAGATGGAGGTCGGAGGGCGAGTAGGCCGCCTCGGAGGACTTCGGGCCGAGGCTCAGAAAACCCTCGACTGCGTTCTTGGTGCGCAGGGGGATGAGGACCTCCGACTGGAGGTCGCGCAGCTTTGCCGCGTCCGCCTCGGGGATCTTCTCGCGCACGATCCACGAGTGTTTGTCGTCGAGGTAGATGGTCTGAGGCTTCTCCAGCACGGAGATGCAGCAGGTGAGGACACCGGCATTCCCGAATTCGAGGTCCAGGGCGTCGCCGCCGTAGCCGGTCGCGAACGCGGGCATGAAGCCCGTCTCGCCGCGGACGAAGGCCGCGACCTTGGGGATGTGCAGGGCCTCTCCGATCTTTCGCGAGACGGTTTCGAGGAGGTCGCGACGGCCGGTGATCGACCTTACCTGCTCGCCGAGGTCGGCGAGGATGCGCTCGGCGTCCACCGCTTCCCGGAAGAATCGCCGGTCGATCCAGGCGCGGAACCGGTCCGCCCCGCGCCTCACGAAGACCATGAGGAGAACGCCGAAGGCCATCCATTGGAGCCGGTCGACCCGCCGCTTGGCCGGGTCGGAGAAGATCTCCAGCAGTCCGAAGAGCACGGCGATGCCGATCGCCATCTGGATGAAACGCAACGCGCGATGGGCGAGCGCGTACTGAAGGCTCTGCCGGATGGCCATGCCCACGCCCATGGCCTTGTGCACGATGACCACGTAGGCGAGGACCGCGGGGAAGATCATCATCACCAGGATGGTCGGCACGATCACCGAGTCCGAGGCCCGCGCCCCGAACGGCGTCCCGGTGACGAGGGCCAGGGTCGCGAGAGCCAGGGCGGGCGCCATGGCCACTCCGGCCCCGATGAAGAGGATGCGGACCCGTCTCACCGAATCGGGGTTCCTGCCCGTCCCGGACTTGAATCCGAGCACGGTGAAGAAGAGCCCCATGGCCATGTACCTGAGGATCAGTGCGGTTTGCCCAAGTTGAGAGGCGAGGCCTCGGAACCACGTCCCCAGGGAGAGGTCTGCGATGACGAGATTCGTCCCGGCCTGGATCACGCTGACCGCGAAGAGGGGGATCAGCAGCAGCCACTTGAGCCACGGTCTGCGCGTGTCCAGGGGCAGCGGTTCGGGGAAGACGACGGCGAAGGAGAGCATCGCGAGCGGCCAGGAGGTGGAGAAGAAGGTGAACCAGACCGCGGCGGCGGCGCCCCATACGGGGCCCAGGCGTTCCAGGTCGGCGGTCGAAGCGCCGGCCATGCTCGAGAAGGCCAGCATCATGTAGAGGAGGAGCCACGCCGCCGCGTCCTCGAGTTTTCTCCAGACCACCGAGAAACCCACGGCCAGGAAGAAAACGGGCAGAACGATCTCCATGAGCACCACGGCCAGGGTGCCGTTCGCTCCGGAAGCGGAAGGAGGGAGGAGGGGGTCGAGAACGGCGCTGAGAGCGAGATAGGCCCTGGCCCCGTGGTAGGCGAGCGACGCCAGCAGGGTCGCAAAGAGGGCGGCGCGTCTCCAGTCGAGCTTCATGGGTTCAGGTTTTACAGGCTTTGGGGGTCGGCGATGGAACACTTGACAATGATTCAACGTTTCTAGAATAATAGAATCATGGAAATAAGAGAAGCGGTCCAACGACTCGGGGCCCTGGCTCACGAAACCCGGCTGTCGGTCTTTCGTCTGCTCGTGCGCCGGGGGCCTCTCGGGCTTCCGGCCGGAGAGATCGCCACCCGCATGGGGATCTCGCCGCCCAACGCCTCGTTTCACCTGGCCGAACTCGCTCGAGTCGGCCTCGTGACCGCGAAGCGGGACGGCCGGAGCGTCATCTATTCCGTGGATTTCGCCGCGAGCCTCGGCCTCGTGGACTACCTCAAGGAAAACTGCTGCGCCGAGGAAGTGGTGCCCGTCGTCCCTCTGAACTCAATCACCAGGAGAAAAAAGTAATGGAAACCCTCGATCCCCAGAACAAGGAAACCGTGGTCAGCAGCGTGCGCGGGAAGTACGCGGCCATCGCCCTCGAAGGAGGTTCGTGCTGCGGCCCGAGCGGATGCGGCTCGCCCTCGGAAGAAGCCGTGACCCTCGATCTCGGCTATTCGAAGAAGCAGCTCAGCGCCGTGCCCGAAGGGGCGAATCTCGGCCTCGGCTGCGGAGCGCCCATCGATCACCTCGCCCTGAAGGCGGGGGAGACCGTGGTCGACCTCGGCTCCGGCGCGGGGATCGACGTGTTCCTCGCCGCCGACGCGGTCGGACCGACGGGCAAGGTCATCGGGGTGGACATGACCCCCGAGATGCTGGCCCGCGCCCGCCGCAACGCCGCCAAGCACGGGGTGACGAACGCCGAGTTCCGGGAAGGCCGGCTCGAGGAACTGCCCGTGGAGAGCGGCACGGTGGACGCCATCACCAGCAACTGCGTGATCAACCTCGTGCCCGACAAGGCCGTGGTCTTCAAGGAGATCGCGCGCATCCTCAAGCCCGGCGGCCGCCTCGTGATCTCGGACATCGTGCTCGACAAGAAGCTCCCGCCCGAGATCGAGCAGGACGTCTATGCCTACGTCGGCTGCATCTCGGGCGCGGCCATGCGGGATTCGTACCTGGGCATGCTCAAGGCCGCGGGCCTCGGAGAGATCGAGATTCTGAAGGACATCGACTACGGGGCGTTGGTCATAGATCACGCGCGGCCCGAGGCCGAGCGGCTCGCCGCCAAGGCGGGGGTCAGCGTGGATTCCCTCCGCGGCACCGTTCGCTCGCTGACCTACCGCGCGCGCAAGGCCCCCGAAGCGCCTAAAGCCGCATGCTGCGGCCCGACCTGCTGCTCATAAGGGAGGCCGTGCGAAAATCCGCCGGGTGAGCAACCCTCGCCCGGCGGAGCTTTCGGAGATGGACGCGAAGCACGCTTCGCTTCACTGGCTGATCGCGGCCGTCTTCCTGCAGATGCTCCCGGCGACCCTGCTCGCCCCCGCTATCCGGCCCCTCTTCGCCGAGCTTCACGCGGGCGCCGAGGGTCCGATGCACGCGTTCATGTCCCTCAACATGCTGGGCGCGATCCTCACCACCCCGCTCATCGCGCGCCTGGTCTCGTCCGGCAACGCGAGCCGCTCGGCTCGCTGGCTGATGGCGCTCGCGGGCCTCGATGCCGTGCTGCTGGTCGCGGTCTCGCTGCCCCTGTCCACCTCGCTCGTTCTCCTCCTGCGGACCCTCGAAGGCGCCGCCCACCTTGGCGCAGCCACGCTCCTCCTCGCGCGCGCCGCCGCCTACAAGCCGCTGGTCGGGGCGGGCCGGGCCATGGGCATGGCCGGGGGCGCGGTGATGCTCGCCATCGCGTTCGGATCCGGCCTCGGCGGCATCCTGGTGGGCGAGAGCCCGAGGCTGCCCTTCCTGGTCGGGGCCTCGCTCTCGGCCCTCGTGGCCCTCGCCGCGCCCTTCCTCTATTCGTCGACCCTCCCCATCGAGCCCAAGGGCGCCGCGACGCCTCGCCGGCTCTCCCTGCGGGACGGAGACGTCATGGGGCCGCTCTCCGCGGCCTTCATCGAGCGATTCACCATCGGCCTCATCATCGTGACCTTCGCTCTTTTCGCCACGAAGACCCACGGCCTGTCCGATCGCAGCATTGGCCTCCTCTACTCGATGCTGATGCTCCCCTTCGCTCTCCTGATGTACCCGGCGAGCCGCCTGGGAGACCGGGTGCCGCGAGCGGGGCTTCTGGCCCTTGGAGCGCTGCTCTACGGGGCGGCGATCGCATCGCTCGCCATCGCACCGAAAGCCCTCCTCCCGGTTTCGATGATGGCGGCCGGCATCGCATCCTCTTTCATGTACGGCACCGTGCTCTGCTACGCGGCGACCCTCGTGCCGTCCGAATCACGGGGCCGCATGATGGCGCTCGTGAACACCGCGGGTGCTACGGGCATGCTGCTCGGGCCGATGTGCGGGGGCCTCATGGTGGCACTCGGCCGGAGTCAGGCGGACCCCCTGCAGGCCTACCGGAACGTCTTCTACCTGGCCGGCGCGGTGTGCGTGGTGTGGGTCCTGGTCCAGGGGCCGTGGCTCCTCAGGCGTCTTGAAACCGAACGGGGAGAGCATGCCCTCGCCGCCCAGGCGTCCCGCTAGCCCTTACGCGCCCCTGCCGAAGACGGCGCGGGTGGCGCCTCCGCCAGGGCCACGGGGCCCGAAGATCCTCTTCGCCCTCGCCGCTCTGCTCCTCGGCGTGCCCCTCGCGGTGATCGCGATCGCTTCGTCGATGGCGCTTCCCGTGGACACCGAGGGCGCCCCGAACACCGCGGGCCCGAGCGGGCCCGGCGGTCTCGCGAGCCGCTGGCCGGACATGCCCCAGCGCCCCGACAACTCGATCACCGACCCGAGGTTCGCGCGCCGCGCCGCGCTCGGCCGTATGCTTTTCTACGACCCTATCCTTTCCGCGAAGAACGACATCTCCTGCGCGACCTGCCACCACCCCGACCTCGGCTATTCCGACGGCCGCGGCAAGTCGATGGGCCAGGGGGGCAAAGGCCTCGGGCCGGAGCGGACGGGCGGGCAGGTGATCCGCCGCGGCGCCCCTTCCATCTGGAACGCCGCATTCAACCAGACGCAGTTCTGGGATGGCCGGGCGAAGGATCTCGAGGATCAGGCGAAAAATCCCATCACCGCGCCCGAGGAGATGGGGGAGACCGATGCGAACCTTTCGAGCGAGATGGCGACCCTCCCCGAGTATCAGTCGCTCTTCGATCAGGCGTTCGGCGGACACATGGGTTCGTCGATCAACCTGGCCAACGTCACCAGGGCGATCGCGGCCTTCGAGCGCACCCAGCTCACCTCGCGCTCCCCGTTCGACCGGTACGTGGCGGGCGACCACAGCGCGCTCACCCTGTCGCAGCGCCGCGGCTTCGACGTCTTCCGGTCCGGGCAGGCGCGCTGCTTCGAGTGCCACTCTCTCCCCACGTTCTCGAGCCCCAACTTCAAGGTCATCGGGGTGCCGAAGCTCGACGATGAGGCGGAGGACCGCGGCCGTGGAGACATCGGGGGAAGCGGTCTCAAGGGCGCCTTCAAGGTGCCCACGCTCCGCAACGTCGCCCTCACCGCGCCCTACATGCACAACGGGCGCTTCCAGACCCTCGACGAAGTCCTCGACTTCTACTCGAAAGGCGGCGGCCCCGGCCTGGGTGTTCCCACCCCGAATCTCGACGACAAGATCCGGCCCATCAACCTCACCTACCAGCAGCGCCTCGATCTCATCGCCTTCATGAACGCGCTCACCGACGAGAGCGCCCTTGCCGACCCCCCGCGCCGCGTGCCCTCCACCCTGCCCGTGGTGGGGCGGCTCAGGAATCCCGCGCGGGCGGAGGCGGCCCGCCTGAACACCGGCTTGGGGCGGAAGATCGTGCGGACCGCGGGCGAGTTCGTGGTGAACCCCGGCG
>DAORUA010000033.1:12630-17322 GCA_035432945.1 Vicinamibacteria bacterium
CGGCGAATCGATCCAGGACGCGATCGACCGGGCCGCGCCCGGGTCGACCATCCGCGTGCAGCCCGGCGAGTACTACGAGTCGATCACCATCGATGTCGACAGGATCACCCTCATGGGCGGCGACGGGACGCCCGCGTCCCGGCCCGCCCTTGACGGCCATGGCGTCCATTCGGACGCGGTGATCGTCTCCGGACACGACTTCACCATGTCGAATTTCGAAGTGCGGCACTTCGTGGGCAACGGCGTGGTCGCGCAGGAGACCACCAACTTCACCCTCAAGGACAGCAAGCTCGAGGACACGGGCTTGTACGGCGTCTACCCGGTCCGCTCGTCCTTCGTGAAGGTGCAGCGGGTCGAGGTGATCGGCGCGCGCGATGCCGGCATCTACGTCGGCCAGTCGAAAGGCATCGTGGTCGAGGACTGCGTGGCCCACGGCAACGTGACCGGGATCGAGATCGAGAACTCGGTGGACGCGCGAGTGGAGCGGAACCGGGTCTACGACAACGCGGGCGGGATCCTGGTCTTCGCGCTTCCCGGCAATCCTTCCAAGGAGGCGAAGCGCACGCGCGTCGCGCGCAACAAGATCACGGGCAACAACCACGAGAACTTCGCGGATCCCGGGTCGATCGTCTCGAAAGTTCCCTCCGGCGGCGGCGTCTTCATCCTCGCCGCCGACGACACCGAGGTCACGGAGAACGAGATCTCGGACAACCATTCGTTCGGGGTCGCCGTCCTCGGCCTCGAGAGCCTTTTCCCCGGCCGCGGCCCGTTCGACGTGGGCGCCTTCCCCGATCGCACCCGCGTTCACGCGAACCGCTATGCGGGAAATGGGAGCAAGCCGGACAAAGCCATCCTCGCGGCCGGGCTCAAGGGCGCCGATCTCCTCTGGGACGCCACCGGGCCGACCAACGTATGGAACGAACCCGGAGCCACCACCGCGGTCCCGGTCCTTGACGAACGCTGGCCCGCGTTCATGCGCCGGGTGATGTTCCAGTTCCTCCTTCGGGCGAAGAAGTCGTAGTGGGAGACGAGGTCCGCGAACTTCTCAACGTCTACGACGAAGCGGGCGCCGTGGTCGGTTCGATGGAACGGGGAGAGGCCAAGGCGAAGGGCTTCGCCGCGGGCGCGGTCCAGCTGCTTCTCGTCAACTCCGAGGGCCGCGTCCTTCTGCAGCGCCGCCGGGACGACAAGGAGAACGGCGGACTGTGGGACAAGAGCGTCGGCGGCCACGTCCAGGCGGGAGAGACCTTCGATGCCGCACTGATCCGCGAGGCCAATGAAGAGCTCTTCGGCCGGGCCGACGCCGACCGGGTGGTCCTGGTGGGCGACCTTCATGCCGACGCCCTCGATCCGCGGCCGGTCCGGGTGAGACGGGTCCGGATGGAACTCGGCCTGCGCGACATAAGGTACGCGGCCTCGAAAGATCGCGCGGTCATCAACGTCACGTATCACGCCGCGATGTACCTCGGCCGGACCAGTCTGGCCCTCGCCGATTTCAGCCATCAGGAAGAGGAACTGGCGGGGCTCGAGTACTTCGAGCCCGCTCAGATCGACCGCATGCTCGTGACCGGCGAACTCGCGCCCAACATGGCCTTCCTCTGGTTCGCGCTAGGAGGCCTGGCGACGCGTCTCGTTTAGACGAGGCCGGCGACGAACAGGCACAGGCAGGCCACTCCAACCAGGACTTCCTGGATCCCGAGGACCTGGGCGCGGATCGGGGCGCATCCGGGCGCGAGGCCGTGGACGGCCCGGATGAGCAGGAGGAGGAACGCTAAGGCGGCGACGGGCGCGAGCCAGGCCGCGCTCACCGCGACGAGGGCCATGAGCAGCGCCCCCGCATGAGCCACCATCACCGGTCGCGCGAAGGTCGCGCGGGTCTGTCCGTCGACTCCCCGGTCGACGCGGACGCGGGCGCGCACATAGAGGATGGCGGTGGCGGCCCGCAGCGCGCCGAGGGCCCATGCGAGCCAGGCGGTGGCGGGCAGGCCGCCTCCCGCGAGGATGATCGCGGTCGCGGATGCGCCGAGCCCCAGGGCCCCCGCGATCTCGGGCAGAGCCTCGCGGCCCCGACCCTGAAGGTCGTGCCACAGGGCCACCAGGGCGAGCGGCGCGGCCGCGGCGAGAGGCGTGAGGATCGACGCCCCGCCGAGCCAGAAAGCGAAGATGAAGGACGCCGCCGCGATCGTGGCGTAGGCGGCGAAGAACCGCTCGGCCAGGCGGGTGCGCGGGTAGCGGGCCCCCCGGCGTCGATCGAGGGCGACGAGCTTGAACGGGTGCCTGGCGAGGAAGGCCGCCACCGCGCTGGCCGCCAGACACGAGCCCGCGAAGGAGGGGGCGATCACGAGGCCGAGGATCAGAGGCTCGACCAGGAAACTCCAGCCGCCGTGCTCGACGGGAAGAGCGACGGACTTCCACGACGGAGCAGGAGTCACCGTGAGCATGAGCAGATTCTGCCCGAACCCCGTCTCTCTCCACATGATCCCGGTCATCCATGCCCCGGGTCGCCCCGGGGCATGGGTCCGTGGCCGAAGGCCCTCGCGGGCCGAACCGCTATTCCGCGCTGGGCTTCCGGGGACGCAGAGTCAGGACGAAGGCGACGAGCGCCACCGCTCCGAGCGCGAACAGGATGTCGCCCGGCGCCCGCAGCCAACGCAGGGTCTGCATGAGCGGAGTATCGAGGAACTCGCTGCTGCGCGCGAACCAGTAGCCCTTCTCCACGCTCGCCCAGGTCTGGAGCAGGCCCACGGGGAGGAGGCTCAGGAAGCACATGGCGGCAAGGCCCAGATTCATGGCCCAGAACGAGAAGGCCATCCACCGGTCGTTCCACACCGCGGCCGGCGCCATGGCGCGGAGGCAGGTCAGCATGAGGCCGATGCCGAGCATGCCGTAAACCCCGAAGAGAGCGGCGTGGCCGTGGACGGGTGTCGTGTTCAGACCCTGCATGAAGTACAGCGCGATCGGGGGGTTGATCATGAAACCGAAGAGGCCGGCGCCCACCATGTTCCAGAACGCGGTGGCCACGAAGTAGTTGATCGGCCAGCGATACTGCCTCGTCCAGATGGTTGACCGGCCGCGACGGAGATCGTCGATGGCCGAGTACGCGACCATTACGAGCGGCACCACTTCGAGCGCGCTGAACACCGAGCCCCACGCGAGGGCCACCATGGGCGTCCCGGAGAAGTACAGGTGATGGCAGGTGCCGATGATGCCGCCGGCCAGGTAGATGGTGGCGGAGAGGATGGCGGACTTCGCGGCGAGACGGGGCTGGATCAACTGCAGGCGCGCGAAGAAGAAGGCGATGACCGTGGTGGCGAAGACCTCGAAGAAGCCTTCGACCCAGAGATGGACCACCCACCAGCGCCAGTACTCGACGATGGAGAGATGAGTGTGCTGTCCCCAGCTGAGGCCCGCGCCGTAGAACAAGCCGATGGCCGCGCTCGAGAGCACGAAGAGCCAGAGCAGGGGCCGCTGTTCGTTGTCCTGCTTGAGGGCCGAGGCCACCGAGCGAACGACCAGGGTCAGCCAGATGAGAAGGCCGGCGAAGAGGGCGGCCTGGAAGACGCGGCCGAGTTCCACGTACTCGTAGCCCTGGTGGCCGAAGTAGAAGGACTGGGTATCGGTCAGCTTGTTCTGAATGCTCATCCACTCGCCGGCAAGCGATCCCACCACGATCAGCAGCAGCGCGCCGAAGAGCACGTTCACGCCGAGGCGCTGGAACTTCGGCTCCTTGCCCGACACCAGCGGCCCGATGTACAGGCCGGCGGCGAGCCACGCGGTCGCGATCCAGAAGATGCCGAGCTGCACGTGCCAGGTCCGGGCGACCGCATAGGGGAGGATCTTCGCGAGGTCGATGCCGTAGAACCCGCCGCCTTCCACGCCGTAGTGCGCAGTGACCACGCCCACGCAGATCTGGACCAGGATGAGGGCGGCCACGATCCAGAAGTACTTCAGGGTCGCGAGCTGCGACGGGGTCGAATGCCAGCCGCCGAGGGGATCCTTGTCCGGGGCGACTTCGATGGGCTCGGCGGGCTGGGCGGCACGCCACCAGATCATGGCGCTGATACCCGCGAGCAGCATGATGATGCTGACCCCGGTCCACAGGACGCTGTCGCCGGTGGGGCGGTTGCCCACCAGGGGTTCATGCGGCCAGTTGTTGGTGTAGGAGATCTCCTGGCCGGGCCGCGACGTGGCCGCGGACCACGACGTCCAGAAGAAGAACGCGGCCATGTCGCGCATCCTCTCCTCGCTGCGGACGGAGCCCGGGGGAATGGCGTAGCGCGGGTTGCCCTTGATGAAGACCTCAGAGAAGCGCGCGACCGAGTGCTCGAAGGCCCGGGCCCGCATCGGATCGATGGTGATGACGCGGGTCGCGGGATCCCAGGTGTTCGTGCGCATGGCCTTCTCGAGGCGTCCGCGCAACCGGGCCTGGTCTTCGAAGGCAAGTTCGGCGTACGCCTTGCCCGAAAAGTCGGCCTTCGCCCATTCGTCGAGCATGAAGGTCGCTTCGCCGTGCAGCCAGTCGGCGGTCCAGTCGGGGGCGAGATAACTCCCGTGGCCCCACACCGAGCCCACCTGCATGCCGCCCATGGACTGCCAGACGTTCTGGCCCCGGCCGATCGCGCCCTCGGGCACGACCACGGCGCCGTCCGCGGTGACCACCCGGTCCGGTATCGGCGGCATTTCCTGGTAGAT
>DAORUA010000034.1:0-17291 GCA_035432945.1 Vicinamibacteria bacterium
TCCCATAAAGACCGGGTCTCCTCCGAAACCCCCCACGCGTCGAGAATCAGGAAGGCGGCCGCTCGCGCGCTGGCGGTGCGTTCGTGATTCTCGGTGTACGACTCCCGGAAGTCCCACCGGTCGACCTGGCGAATGCGCTCCAGGACCCTGGTCGCCGCGCCCGCGTCCGCGCCACACTTCGCGCAGACCCCATGGTCGCGCTGATAGACCAGGGTCGGCGCGTTGATCAGCCCGCAACGAAGGGCCACATCCTCGAAACACGCTCGAGAGCACCAGACGGATTCATCGAAGTCATCGACGATGCGAGGATCGATGGCGTTACCGCAGATGCAGCTCTGTTCAAGCCGCGTGCGTCGCAGGAGGTTCCAGTCATGGAAACGCTCGAAGTGTCTCTCTGGCCAGATCAGCATCGGGTCCCCGGGAAATCTAATTCATGGGATCCTGAAGACGGCCTCGATCGGATAGTGATCGCTCCCGGTTCGCACCCGCCCCACCCGGCCGGGGCCGGCCCGGAGACCAGGTGTGGAGAAGAGGTAGTCGAAGGTGTGCATCCGCGCGGCGTCGTCTCGCGACTTGGAGAACGTCCCGAGAATGCCGTCGACACGCTCCAAGGACGCAGCGGGCCTCGCCGCCGATCACGCGCGCGCTCGCCCGGGGCAGTGCCATGGGCGTCGGTTCCCCTCGCAGGCATTCCGGGTGACGCAGCCGAGGCGGCTCCGTAGCTGGGCCGAATAGCCGCGGGCGAGCATCCCCGATTGCAGGTGCACGCTCAACCCCTGGACCGGGGCGCCCTCGATCTCGACCACCGCGGTCATCGCAGAAGCGATCTCTGGCCGGGCGGTTGATGGAGCGGCCCGCCGGCGGAGAGAGGGGACCGGTGAAGACCGGGCCCTTCGGGTCGAGGAAGTCGCGAGCCCGGCCGCGCGACGCGGCCACGAGCCATCCGACCATGGCGCTCGACACCAGGACGATCACCACGGCCACGCCGAGAGCTTTTGAGTTCACGAGAGGTTCCGCCTCGAGGGTACTCCCTCGGCGCGGCGTAGGATCCGGGGCGTGCCGATCTCCCTGACCGTCCTGCTGGTCATCGCGGCCGTGGTGCTGCTCGCGTTCGGCGTCGGCTCGACCGGCGGCGCGATCCGCTTCCTGAGCGGCGGCGCCGCGCTGCTGGTCGCGATCGCGGCCAGCGCCGCGACGATCTATCTGTTCTGGCTCGGGCAGAAGGCCCACTGGACGAGCGACGGACCGGGGGCGCTGTTCGTGATGATCGCGATCGTCGTCGGCGCGATCGTGGCCGTTGTCTCCTGGATGTTCGTCTTCGGCGCCGCCGCCAACGCCATCGCACCGGTCGACGCGCTTCCCGATGCGCCGCGCGACGTCAAGCGCATGCTCCGCCTCCTTGGCTTCGCGCTGCTCGCGACCGCTCTCGTCGGGCTGGGCGTCACGGCCTTCCGCGGGCGAGCTCGCGCGGCGCATGCCTCGCCCGTGGTGGCGGTATCGTTCGCCACCGGGGGTCCGCGCCTCGTGACCGTGGACACGACCGGCACGCTCGTCGACTGGGATCTCCACACGAAGCGCGAGCAGCGGCGCCGGACCCTCCCCGAACTCGCCGGCGTCACCGAGTTCTTCGTCGCCTCGGGCGTGGAATACGGATTCGCGATCGCGAACGGCAAGGCGCTGCGCTTCGCGCCCTTCGGGAAGATGCCGGTTGAGACGATTCCCGACGCGCGCCACATCGCGCGCAGCGGCTATGTCGTCATCGCGAGGGATCGGGCGCTGCTCCTCGCCTCGTATTCCGACTGGACGGAGCCCCATCGCGAACTCGCGTGGCCCGAGCCGATCCTCGCCCTCGCCGCGAACGACGACCTGGTGGCGGTCGCGGACCGCCTGAAGGTGACGCTCCTCGACGGGCGAGTGAATTCCACGCGGACGATCGGGAGCGTGCCTGCTCCCGGAGCGATCACCGGACTCGCAGTCCGGTACGACGGACACCTCCTCGCCCTCGACGGGAGCGGCGCTAGCTGGGCGATCGATCTTCGCCGCGGAGTCACGACGCCGCTCCCGGCGAAGGCCTCGCTCGTCGCGGGCGACGGGCAGCTGTTCGTCTTCGGGCGCGAGGTCTCGGGGTACGACCAGCGGACGCAAACGGCGACCCGCCTCGCGACCATCGGATCCGGCGCGCGCTCCATCGACACGCGGGCCGAGCACGTCGCCTTCGGTTTCGGAAGCGGAGAGGTCGTCCTCGGGACGCGCGTCGGCGCGAGGCTCGAGACCATGCGACTGACCTCGAAGCCAGCGAAACGCTGACTTCGGGGAGAGGCCGTCTAAATGGCGGCAGTTACCGCATGCTGATCAGCTGAGCCTGGCGGCCATCGCCTCCATCACCTTCGCGAGCATGGCCTTGCGCGTGCCCGCGACCGCTCCCTTGAGATGCCCCACGTGGGTCCGCAGTTCGGCGGCCACGCTCGCATCCTTCTTCGAGGCGTCGAGTCTCGCCTGGGCCTTGTCCAGCATGGCCGAAAGTGTCGCGACTTGTGTGGCGGTGAAGGCCCCCTCGCGCTGCAGCTGGTCGATGTAGGCGCGCGCCACCACCGGCGCATCGGGCCAGCTGACCGGATACTGCTGCTGCGGATTGAACGTGCCGCCCTGATTCGCCAGTTTCGCGGCCGCGATTTCGCTGGCGGTCAGATGCTTGCTGGGCGAGAGCTCCAGCACGTCCAGGCCGCGGGCGATCTCGGTGCCGTAGATCCGGCCGTTGTACCAGTAAGTGGACCAGTAGCCGCCGAGGACTTCGGCCTTGTCGCTGATCGGACCCCGGTCGAAAAAGGCGATCTCGGTGGGCTTCGTGCTGTCGGTGAAATCGATCACGGACAGGCCGCCCTGATACCACGCCTGCACGAAGATGTCGCGGCCCGGCACGGGCACGATCGAGCCGTTGTGCGCCACACAATTTTCATTCTCGGTCTGCGGAGCCGGCAGCTTGTAGGTGCCACGGTAGATGAGCTTGCCGTCCACGATGTCGTAGATCGCATCGGCGCCCCAGGTGCGAGGATCGAAAGACCGGCAGCGCGGGCGCGAGCCGCCGCCCCATTCGTCGGTGAAGATCACCTTGGTGCCGTCGTTGTTGAAGGTCGCCGAATGCCAGTAGGCGAAGCCCTTGTCGGTCACCACGTCGAGGCGTTTCGGCTTGAGGGGATCCGAGATGTCGAAGATGATCCCGTTGCCCGAGCAGGCGCCCGCCGCCAGCTTGCGGGCGGGGAACACGGTGATGTCGTGACACTGGTCGGTTTCGCTCGTCTCCTGCGTGCCTTCACCGTGAGTGCCGCCCTGCCACAGTCCGGCGAGGCGCCCGGTGGCTTCGTCCGCGAAGACGGCGGGACTGTCGACGATGCGCGACTTCGACGGATCGGCCTTGGGGATTTCGACCACGTCGATGCGGAAGAGCGCGGTACGGTTGTCGCCCGGCACCCTGCCGACGCAGCCGGCCAGTTCCTCCCCCTTGCGGACCCCGGCGGTGCCGGAGTTGTAGACCACGATACGGTCCTTGTCTTCGAACACCACGGAATGGGTGTGTGACCCGCGGCAGGTCTGCACCTGGCCGACCTGCTGGGGGTTGGTGAGGTCGGAAATGTCGAAGATTCGCAGACCACGGAAGCGCTCCGGGCTCACATCCCCGGTGACGCCCTGACGCCCGCAGTCCACGCGACCGAGGGTCTGTTCCACGGACATGATCAGGAGGTTGCCCACGATGGAGACATCGCCCTGACCGCCCGGGCAGACCACGGAGCTGAGCAGGGTGGGCGCTTTCGCATCGGTCAGGCGGTAGATGTTGAAGCCGTGGTAATTGCCGGTCACCAGCACATCGCCCTTGAAGGCCATGTCGGTCTGCGAGAAGGAGAGCAGGGGAGACCGGTCGCTCCATTCGGTGCCTTCGTTGCTCTGGCCGCCGGATGCGCCTGGCTTCGCCCCCTCGTCCGCCTTCTTCGGCTTGGGCAGGGGCAGACCGGCGACGTTGGTCGGATCGAAGAAGCCGGTGGGTTTCCCGAGCGTGGCGACCAGGGCGAGATGGCTCGCCGCCTGTCCGGCGTCGTTGAATCCGGCCTTGAGCCCCACCCGCGGGTCGGTCGCGAGGGTGCCCAGGAGCGCGCTCATCCGCTCGATCTCGGCCTTCTGTCCGCTCTTCACGTCGCTGGTGAATTGGAACAACACGGGATCGTAGGCGCTGCCGGGCCTCTTCACGAGGGCGTCGACCATCTTCAGGGCGCCGTCGTGATGGGCAATCATCAAGGTCAGAAACAGGCGGTCGAAGTCGGCGCCCTTCAAGGTCGCGAGCCTGGCCATGTCGGCGGGCGAGGCCATGCCGGCCATGGTGCCCTTCATGTCCATCCCGCGATGCATCGACGCATCGGGCACGCTCTCGCCGCGCTCGCGCAGCCAGTTCTGCATGAAGGCGATCTCGTCCGCCTGCGAGGCGTTGATCCGGCCGGCCACCGCCACCAGCTCGGGCAGGTTGGTGCGATCCTTCACCAGTTCGGCCATCTGCACGGCCTGGTCATGGTGATGGATCATGTCGCGCATGAAGGTGACGTCATCCGCGGTGTAGCGCGTGTCGGCGAGCTTCGTCGCCTGCTGCGCGGTCAGCTTCGTGGTCTTCTGCCCCGGCGCTCCCGGCTGAACGATGGGAACGTCCTGCCAGGCCAGGGCGCTCGAGGCGGCCAGCAACAGCATGGCCCCGGAGGCGATGTGCGAACGGAGTGCGGCGAGGCGGTCGTGGTTCATACGCGGCGATTCTCCCTCTTGTGAGTGCCGCCGATCATAGGTGATCGCCTTCCCGCTTTTCGGCGCTCGAGCCCCTGGACTTGCGCGGAGCTCAGTTCACCTTGTTCTCGCCCTCGACGTAGCCGAAGTTCGCGAGGATGCCGCCGTCGACGTAGATCACCTGTCCGTTGATGTAGTCGCCCGCCTTCGAGGCCAGCAGGAGGGCGGCGCCCACCAGGTCCTCGGGCTCGCCCCAGCGTCCCGCCGGCGTCCGGGTCATCACCAGGTTGTTGAAGGGATGGCCGTCCTTGCGGATCGGCTCGGTCTGGGAGGTGGCGATGTACCCCGGTCCGATGCCGTTCACCTGCAGGTTGTGCCGGGCCCATTCGCAACACATGCTCTGGGTGAGCAGCTTCAGGCCGCCCTTGGCCGAGGCATAGGCGCTGACGTTCTGGCGCCCGTACACGCTCATCATCGAGCACATGTTGATGATCTTCCCCGAGCGCCGCTCGATCATCCCGCGCGCCACCCGCTTGGAGACGATGAGGGGCGCCACCAGGTCGACCTCGATCACCTGCCGGTAGTCGTCGACTTTCATGTCGAGGATCGGGACGCGCTTGATGATTCCCGCGTTGTTCACGAGGATGTCGATCGGCCCCACCGCGGCCTCGATCTCGCCGATCCCGCGGTCGACGTCGGCTTCGCTGGTGACGTCGAACTTCAGGGTGTAGGCGTCGATCCCCCGGGTGGCGTACTCCTTCCGGCACGCGTCGAGCTTCTCCTCCGAGAGGTCGTTTACGCAGATCTTCGCCCCCGCCCGGGCGAAGCCCGTGGCCAGGGCCATCCCGATTCCGTGGGTGGCCCCGGTGACGAGCGCCACCTTGCCGGAGAGATCGAAGAGTGCGGTTGACATGGGTTCATTCCTTCCATGGAGCCTTGAGTGGCGCCCTCACTCTATCCGCGAGACGGAGCGCCAGGGCCGCTTGAACTTCCTTGCCGGCCTGACTCAAACTGGATCCGCGATGGCGAAAACTGCAATCGACGTGACGCTCGGAGATTCGTGGGCGCGGGATCTCCGCGACGCTCTTGGCAAGCGACAGTGGCGTCAGGCCGAGGCCATCCTGAACTCGACCCGGGATTTCGACCTTCGCGACTTCTTCGTCGCCGCGGCCTCGGAGTGGGAGGGCAGGCCGGAGTGGCTCGACGCCTGGTGCGACGCAGCGCCCGGTTCGCCGTTTCCGTGGCTCGTCCGCGGCGCTCACTCCGTGAATTGGGCCTGGGAGGCGCGAGGCGGCGGAACCGGCGACACGGTGGGAGCGGACGCCGCGGTCACTTTCCTCTCGCGCCTCCAGGCGGCCGAACACGACCTCCTGAGCGCGGCGGAGATCGATCCGATGGACCCGACACCCTGGTCGCGGCTCATCACCGTCGCTCAAGGACTCGGCCGCGACCTGGGCGCGCGCCGGGATCGCTTCCAGGAGGCGACGCGTCGGGATCCCCTGAACGTCAACGCTCACCTGCGCGTCATGGTCGCGCTCTCCTGGAAGTGGGGCGGTTCGCACGAGGAGATGTTCGCGGTGGCGCGGGACGCCGTGGCCCGCGCCCCCGAAGGCCATCCGCTGCACGTCGTTTCCGCGGAGGCGCACATCGAGCGCTGCCTGGCCTACGGCATGGGCGGCGAGCCCGAGGCCTTCGAGGAGTACCTGAGGACGGAAGAGGCGGTCCGCGACATCGAGGCCGCGTGGTCGCGATCGATCGGATCGCCCCGATGGCGCCCCACCGCGACCGCGGTGCGGCGGCACAACACCTTCGCGTTCTGCTTTTGGAGGCAGCGGCAGGCGGAGCGGACCCGGAAGGAACTGAGGGCCGCGCGCGGAATCCTCACGCCGTCACCCTGGAGGTTCTTCGGCGATCCCGCGAGTCTCTTCGATGAGGCCTCGCGCGAAACCGGCCAGACGCCCTCGCCGGACCCGGCCTTCGCGAAGGAAATCACCGGCGTTTGGCAGAAGGCGGTCGCGAGCGCGGCGAAGGACTTCAAGATCACGCTCGACTTCAGCGAAGCGAGCCTCGCCGGTCTCGACCGGATCCTCGGCGAGTGCGCGGCGGAATTCCCGAAGGTTCCCAAGGAGAAGCAGGCGGTCGTGGGCGCCGGAATCGCCATGCAGTTCGGCGCGTATTTCGGGGAGGTTCTGCGTCGAACCCTGGGCGGCACCTGGATCGAAAAGGTTCCGGGGCGAGACGACCTGCAGATGTCCCTCCGCGTCGGCTCGAGGCACCTCGTGCCCATCGTTACCGTGCATCGGCGCCTGACCAGGCCGGAGCCCCCGTCGCTGCCCCGGGCTTTCGAGGAGAGGGTCGCGGCCCTTCGCACCGCGGTTCGGCCGGAGCCCGGTCAAGCCGCGGCCCCCGTCCCGCCCGAGAAGCAAGCAGAGGCCGGATCTGGCGCGCCAGCGGGGAACGCCGTCGCCGACGACATGAAGAAATTCGCGCGCGCCGCCGTCGCCGACGCGCTGGAGCATCTGAAGCTGCCGCTCGACTACACCGCGGCCGCGCTTCCGGCGCTCGACGCCATGGTGGACCTCCTGCGGAAGCATGCGGGGGCCGACCCGGTCGCGCGCAAGCAGGTGCTGGACATGGCCGCGCTGAAACTCGGCGCCTACCTGGGCGAAGTCCTTCGGCAGGAATGCGGCGGGGTCTGGATCAAGGACGAACCCGGCTTGCCGCCCGGCATGCCCGTGCTCACCCTTGGCCGGGTGCGCGCGCTCACCATCCCCGCGATGCGCGCATTCCTCGATGGAAGCGCGGTCGACATGGGGGGCGGTAGCGTCGTTCGGCCGTCGGAGTATTTCGAGGAGACCGCGAAAAAGCAGCGCGCCTGGATGGACGAGGTCCTGCTTGGGGGGAAGACGCGCGAGGCCCTGGCTGGAGAGATGAGCGATGACCGTGCGCTCGCGGAGACCCTGCTCGTCCATACCGGGTCCGCCATCCTGACCGCGGCCACGAAGTGGGAGCTGTACCTGGATTTCTCCGAGAAGAGCCTCGATGGGGTTGAGGAGGTTCTCGGCCATATGCACCAGTCGATGAAAGCGGCGGGACAGAGGCCCACCGAGGAGCAGCTGCGAAGCGCGGCTCTCGCCTGGGGTGTGTATGTCGGCGAGGTTCTTCGGCGCAACCTGGGAGGGCGGTGGGTCAACACGCCGATGCCGCCGCAGGGAAACGTGCTTCGCCTGAAGAGCGACCGGTTCGAGATGTACCCCGCTCGCAAAGTCGAGAAGCGTCTCACCGAGGGCCCGGGCGACGCGATCCCTTTCTACTTCAAGGCGACGCGTCAGATCATCGAAAAGGGCGTCCCTGAAAGTGCGCGCACGAGCTGACCTTCCTGCAGGTATCTTTGCCGGCATGAACCGCCTCCTCCTGCCGTCGTTCCTGGTCGCCCTGGCCGCCGCGGCGGTGGTCGCCCGAGGTGGGACCGGGAACGAGCAGGCCGCGAGCCAGGGAGGCGATCAGTTCCTCGATGGAATCGGAGAGACCGGCCTGATCGCGAGGTACGTGTTCAACGGCAACGCTGAGGACTCGTCGCGAAACCAGCTTCACGCCACGGTCAGCGGCGCGGGCGGAGTGTTCGTCGACGACGGGCCGGGCAAGGCGCTGCTCCTGACCGGCGATGGCAGCCACGCGCAGCTGCCCGCTTCCGCGCTGACCGGCGAGGACTCGCTCGCCGTGGTGGGATGGCTGTACCTGCCCACGCGTGCTTCCGGACCGGTCTTCGATTTCGGCCAGGGCCCGGCCACGAGATTGCTCGCCTTCGTGGACGCCCAGGGGTTCAAGGCGACCGCGGTGGTGGAGGGTCGAGTCCGCGGCGAGACGCCGGCGAAACCCGTGGTCGAGAACCAGTGGGTGCATTTCGCGGTCGTGCTCGATCCCGCGAGCCGGGTCCTCACGACTTACGTCGACGGCGCCCGAGCCGGACAGGCGACGAACGTCGACGCGAGCCTCGCGCAACTGGTGCCCCAGGGTTCCGCGACCAGGCTGTTCCTCGGGCGCTCGCAGGACGACCGCGCGCCGACGTTGCACGGGCGGCTACGCGACATCCGCCTGTATCGCATCGTCCTGGGCGACGAGCCGGTGGCCGCGATATCGCGCAATGCTCTCGCCGCCGCTCAGCCGGCGCGCGGCCGCCCCACGCCGCCGGAGATCTCCACCGCCGACATTCCCCGCGAGTCGCCGATCGCGTCGAGCCTGGTCAGCGTTCCCGACCTCTCCGTGGAGACCGTGGTGGGCACGCTGCCCCGGCTGCCCCCCACCGTGCCGGCCAGGTTCGCGGGAGGCGTACAGGGCGAGGTCCGCGTGATCTGGCCCTCTCCCGTCGACACCGCGGAGGTGCGCAAGCCCGGCACGTACAGCGTCCCGGGCCGCGTGCCCGGCACCCGCTTCGAGCCGAAGGCCACGGTCATCGTCAAGGTGCGGGTCGGGACCTTCACGCCGCCGGACCGTCTGGTCGAGGCCTTCCCGCTCAATCGCGTGGTGCTCGATCGCGACTCGAAAGGGCGCGACACGCCCTTCATCAGGAACCGCGACAAGTTCCTGCGCGGTCTGGCCGCGAGCAACCCCGACAGCTTCCTCTACAACTTCAGGGAGAACTTCGGAGAGCCGCAGCCCGAGGGGGCGACGCCGCTCGAAGGCTGGGACAACCAGACCACGAGGTTGAGGGGCCACGCGAGCGGCCACTACCTGTCGGCGATCGCCCAGGCCTACGCGAGCACCGGGTACGAGCCCGCCCTGCAGGCGAACTTTCTCAACAAGATGAACTATGTGGTCGACGCGCTGCACGCGATGTCGCGCAAGTCGGGCCAGCCCGCGCAGGAAGGCGGGCCTTCGGTCGCGGATCCAACCGCGGTGCCGATCGGCCCGGGGCGAAAGAGTTACGACTCCAACCTCCGGGCGGGCGCCATCCGCACCGACTACTGGAACTGGGGCGCGGGCTTCATCAGCGCCTACCCGCCCGACCAGTTCATCATGCTGGAGCGCGGCGCCACCTACGGCGCCCAGGACTCCCAGATCTGGGCCCCGTACTACACGCTTCACAAGATCCTCTCGGGGCTGCTCGATGCGTACGAAGTGGCGGGCAACAAGAAAGCGCTCGAAATCGCGCGCGGCATGGGTGGCTGGGTCCATGCCCGGCTGAGCGTTGTCTCTCCGGAGACCCGCGCCACGATGTGGAGCCGCTACATCGCGGGCGAATACGGAGGCATGAACGAAGCGATGGCTCGCCTCTTCCGCCTCACCGGCGAAAGGCGGTTCCTCGAGACCGCGAAGCTCTTCGACAACACCGCGGTCTTCTTCGGCAACGCCGCCCGCGACGGCGGCCTCGCGAGGCGCGTCGACACCATCCGGGGCAAGCACGCGAACCAGCACATCCCCCAGATCACGGGCGCGCTCGAGACCTTCCGGGACACGAAGGAGATGCCTTACTACGAGATCGCCTCGAACTTCTGGGACATCGTCAACGACGGCTACATGTACAGCATCGGCGGGGTCGCGGGTGCGAGGAATCCGAACAACGCGGAGTGTTTCCCGGCCCAGCCGGGCACGCTGTGGGAGAACGGCCTCTCCCCGGGCGGTCAGAACGAGACCTGCGCCACCTACAACCTGCTCAAGCTCGACCGGCAGCTCTTCATGTACGACCAGACCGCGAAGTACATGGATCACTACGAGCGGGCGCTCTATAACCACATCCTTGCCTCCGTGGCCGAGGAGGATGCCGGCAACACGTATCACGTTCCCCTGAACCCGGGCGCGCGGAAGCAGTTCGGCAACGCGGCCATGAACGGCTTCACCTGCTGCAATGGCACGGCACTCGAGAGCCAGACCAAGCTCCAGGACACGATCTACTTCCACAGCGCCGATCACCGCGCGCTGTACGTGAACCTGTTCATCCCGTCGACCCTCACCTGGGCCGAGCGCAAGGTCAGCGTTCAGCAGGTCACCGACTTTCCCTACGCCGACACGACCAGGATCATCATCAAGGGGGCGGGGCGGTTCGACCTGAAGCTGCGCGTGCCGGGCTGGGCCGCTCGCGGGTTCGTCGTGAAGATCAACGGCGAGGACCAGGCGGTGAAAGCCACCCCGGGGGGGTACCTGACCCTCTCCCGCGATTGGCGCGACCAGGACACGATCGAGGCGAAGATGCCGTTCACGTTCCGACTCGACACCATCGTCGATCAGCCCAACGTGGCGAGCCTCTTCTACGGCCCGGTACTGCTGGCCGCCGAAGAATCCTCGGCGCGCACGGACTTCCGCAAGGTCACTTTCGACTTGAAGGACATCAGCCGCTCGATCCAGGGCGATCCCGCCACTCTGCGCTTCTCGGTTGAAGGCTTGCCGTTCAAGCCGTTCTACGAGACCTACGGCCGCCACTCGGTCTACCTGCACGCGTCGTTCAAGTGAAGTTCCAGCGATAGCCCGGTGAAGCGTGGCTTGGGACCCGCACGCTGCCCCCTGCTAGCGTCAACGACGTGCTTCAGGAATTGCGATTGAGGCCGGTCGCGCTGCTCCTTGCGGCTCTGGTGGTGAGTGCGTGCGAGTCGTCCTCCTCCCCCGACCTGGTCAAGAGCCTCATCGTCAGCATGCCCACACCCGCGCCCGGCAGCGTCATCCCGCTCACCCTCAACGGATCGCAGTATTTCGTGGCCCGCGGTTCCGGCCTCTTTTCCGTTCCGATCACGGCCGCCTCCGATCGAGATGTTCCCTGGGCCCAGCTCCATGTGTATCTGTATGACGGGAGCCCGGGGCTTGGATACTGCGGACAGAATCTCCCCGACGCGCCCACCTGGGGACCCTTCTCCAAGGGCCAGACGGTGTCGGTGACCATCAGCGGATGGCAGGTCTCCCGCACGCCCTGTCAGGTCACTTCCATCCGCGCGTGGCTTCACACCAGGAACACCGGTCTCCTCACTCCGCCCACCGCCGCCGAAACCGTGGCCGACGGAAGCCTGGCCGTCGACTACACCTTCCGTTAGACCAGGGGCGGAGCGAGCACGCGTCGCCCGAAACTCCAGCCGGACCCTAGGGTGTCGGTGCGTCGGCCGTCACTTCGACGAAGGCGTCGTACAGCCCGCTGCCTCCGCCCCAGTCGGTCGGCTCCTCGGCGGTCAGCAGATTGACCGACTGCCGGACCCCCGCGGCATCGTGGAGGCCGCCGTACGGCATAAAGGCCACACCCGGACGAACGCGGTCGGACACCCGGCACACGGCCTTGAGCTCGCCGCGCTCGCCATGCACCGACACGAGTGCCCCGTCCTTGAGGCCGCGACTCGCCGCATCGTCCGGGTGGAGGTCGATCGAGAGCAGACCCTCGCGACGCCGGTGGCGCTCCATGTGACCGTAGCCCGAGTTCATGAAATGCAGCGTCTTCCCTGAGATGAGCTGCAGGCCCGAGCCGCTCGCGATCGCTCCCGACGCAGGCAGCGGGTCGAGGCCCTGCGCCAAGAGCGATTCCGAGAACAGTTCGGCCTTGCCCGAGGGAGTGGGAAACCCGCCGTTCGCGAAGGGACGCCAGTCGTCGGGCCGATTCAGGCGCACGTAGCCCTCGTTCCAGAGGCGTTCGTAAGCGATCCCGTCGAGCCACGGATGCCCGCTCGAAAGCGCCGCGCGCAGCATCGACTCGTCGCTCTCGAAGAGCCACGGCTCCTTTCGCCCGAGGGAGGCGGCCAGCCGCCGGAACAGCTCGGTGTTCGAGACCGACTCCCCGAGAGGCTCGATAGCCGGCCGGTTCAAGGCGAGGTACAGGTGGCCCCACGCGGGCGACAGGTCCAGATGCTCGATCTGGCTCGTCGCGGGCAGGACGTAGTCCGCGTAGAGAGCGGTATCGGTGACGAACAGATCGTGGACCACCGTGAAGAGATCTTCACGTTGCAGTCCCTCGCAGAGCGCGCGCTGATTCGGCATGGACACGGCCGGGTTGGCCCCGTAGACCATCAGGGCGCGCACGGGTGGAGAGAGCTTCGAATCGCACAGGTCCTTGCCCAGGTCGCGCATGTTCAGGGTGCGGACGCCGGGCTTGTGCACCTCGGGCATCTCCGCGCGATTCATGTCGAGGACGCCGAACTGCAAGGCGTGAGTCGACCGGGCGAGCCCGCCGCCGCGATGCCGAAAGGCTCCGCTCAGCACGGGCAGACAGGCGAGGGCGCGGAACTGCATGGCGCCGTTCTTGTGATGCTCGAGACCGATGAGCGGACGCAGGAGCGATGGCTGCGTGGTCGCGTATTCACGCGCGAACCGCTCGATGTCCTCGGCCGGCAGGCCGACGATCGGAGCCACCGCGGACGGCGCGCAATCGCGGACACGGGCGACGAGGGCGTCGTATCCGACGGCGTATCGCGAGACGTAGTCAAGGTCGACCAGGCCGTCGCGCACCATCACGTGCATCATCGCGAGGGCCAGCGCCGCGTCGCTTCCCGGGCGAACCTGCAGATGCCAGTCCGCCGCTTCCGCGGTGCGCGTGCGAACCGGGTCGACCACGACCAGCTTCGCTCCCCGGCTCTGGGCCTCGCGAACGTACGGCCAGTAGTGGAGGTTGGTGACGATGGTGTTGGTGCCCCACAGCACGATGAAGCGGCTGTGAACGATGTCCTCGGGATCGATGCCCGAGCCGACCCCGATCGTGGTCTTCAGGCCCGCCGCGGCCACGCCGCCGCAAATGGCCCGCTGCAGTTCACTGCAGCCCATCACCCCGAACAGGCGCCGGTCGATCGACGCCATCTGAATCAGGCCCTGCACCCCGGCCGAGCTGTAGGGGAGGATCGCCTCGGCCCCCGACTCCCCGATGATGCGCGTCCAGCGCGCGGCGATGTCCCTGAGCGCCTCGTCCCAGGTCACGCGTTCGAAGCGTCCTTCCCCCTTCCGGCCGACCCGCTTCATCGGGTGGAGCACGCGCTCGGGGTGATAGACCCTCTCGAGGTAGTGGTTGACCTTCGCGCACAGGCCGCCGCGCGTGAAAGGATGCGACTTGTCCCCGTCGAGCCGGGTGGCCTTGCCGCCCCGGACCTCGACCACCCAGGCGCAGGTGTCGGGGCAGTCGTGACCGCAGGCGCCGCGGATGGCCCGAGTGGTCGGGTCGGTTTCGATCATGTTGCTGCCGGCACCATGGGTGGCGAAAACCGGATGGGAGCGGGCGACGAGCCGCCCCCGGCTAACGCGCCGGGGCGGCGGCGGGCGGGTTCTTCTTGGCGCCGGGGTCGATCGCGTCGCCGCTGCGCAACGTCATCACCGCGAGAACGATGATGCCGACCAGCGACAACAGAGCCCACTTGAGTTGAGACGCCATGGGCGGCTTGCCGCAGTTCGGACATTTGCCCGCCTTCAGGGTTCGCCCGCATCCGGGACATGAAATACGCATGGTGACACCTTCGCGATCGCAGTATCGGTGTGCACCCTGCGTGCCAAACGAGCCGTGACGGGGTCACTGTAGAGCACGAGAGCGGCGAGCGCTCAATCGCAGCGGCTCCCCGCCCCGGCATGCCGGGCAGGGAGACCGCGAGGACCAGGCGAACGTCCGACCGCGTTCGCCGCTCATGTCGTCCGACCCGCCTCCGCAGCTACGCCTGGGTGGGCATGTCCATGCCGGACCACAGGTTCGAGGAATTGATCGCGGGCGCGCTGCTGGCCTTGAGGTTCAGGAACAACTGCATGCGGTAGGCGGCGCAGCCGGCGAGCACGAGGTTCGTCAGGAAGGCGCCGCGCGACGTCTTGTTGCCGTCGAAGTCCGTCACCTCGGCGCGGAAATCGGCGTCCGTCAGTCCGGAAAGCAGCTCCGCGTACTCGGTCTTTTGTGCCGCGATCGCCTCTTTCGCCTGTTCGAAGCCTCGTTCCTTCGAAGCCGCCTCCGCCTTCGTCCAGATATCGAAATCGCTGGTGTTGGCGAGGCTCCAGCGGATGATCGTCGGGCCCATCATGCTGATGTAGCGAATCAGTTCCAGCGTGCTTCGCTGGGAAGCGCTCGGCCGGTAATCAAGGTGGGCCGGAGACGCCTTGCTCGCCAGATGAACCACGAGACGGACCTCGTTCTGCAACGACGCTATCAGTTCGGCTTTGGACAGGACCATGGACACTCCTCTTGAAGAACTCGATCGCCAACTGGCCCACGCATCATAGGTCGGCGCGATCCCGCCCGGATTTGAAAGCCACGCATCACCCGCGTCAGCGGTCCATCATCGCCTTCTCCCGCCAGGCCCCAAGGGCTGGAAGGGCCTCCCCCGGCGCTAAGCTCGTCGTCATGGGCGCCTCCTTCACGAACCTCCAGGTGCGGGTGGGGCCCGGGGATGCGGACGCCGAGTTGGCGGCGGTGCGGGAGGCGATTCGGGCGGCGCTGTCCGTGGACTTCGTGGAGGCCGGGCCGGACGAAGAGGCGGAGCGCACCGCGGTGATCGCGCCCCCGCTGCGGGGCTGGATATCCGTATACGACGAGGAACTCGACCGCCAGGCCGAGGAGCCCCTGGTGGAGCTCGCCCGGGCGCTGTCGGCGCGGAACCGCGTGGTCAGCTTGCTCGTGCATGACAGCGACGTGGTGGACGCGCGCCTGTTCGAGGCCGGCGAGGTGTTGGACCACTACGTCAGTGACCCTGACTTTTTCGAGATGCCGCGGAGTGCCCGCGCGGCCGTAAAGGGCCGCCCCGAGGCGTGGGTCCCCATCCTTGCCCCGGGCGCCGACGCGCGCGCGTTGGGCAAGGCGTGGAAGCTGCGACCCACGTTCGCCGAGGACCTCGTGACGGCCATGGTGCCCCTGCTGGGCTGGGACGCGGACCGCGCGCTCGCAACTTATCGTCACCTCGCGGAGCTGCCGGGCAGCGACGGTTTCCCCCGTCTGCGGCTGCGCGCACGGACCCGACCAGAGATGCCCTCCCTCCCTCCCGCATTCGAGCTGCGAGGATGGAACCCGGCTTGCGAACTGGCCCTGGGCGAGCCGCTCCCCAGCCTCCGCTTCATCGTGGCGAACGTGGGCGTGGGCACCCGCGGCCTCGTGGTGGTGGCGGGAGGAGAGGCGATCACATCGGGCCTCGTGCGCCTCACCTCGGCCACGCTCGCCACCCAGCACGGCGCCGGCGCCGAGGGCTTCCGACGCGCGAGCGCGCCCTTCGCCGCGGCCCCGGAGCGGGACGACCTCCTGGCCGCGCGCTTCCCCGATTTCGAGGTGCCGGCGGCCCCCGAAGGACCCACGGCCGCCGCGTCGCGGGCGTTTGAAGAGGGCCTGGCCCGGCAGGTGTTCGTGAGCGTTCTGGGCGAGGTTCTCGGCACCGGCCAGGGCGCTCTCCACCTGAGCGTCTTACCCATGGCGAACCCCCCGGGTGGCACAGCCCAGCTCACGCAGCTCACCATCCGGCCCGCCGCCCGACGCACATTGCGCGCGCGTCCTGAGCTCGTCGCACAGCTACGCGCTCTCGAGGATCCCGCGGTGCTCTCGTTACTCGTCACGCTCGCTGACGCCGACCCCGCCGCGTGCGCCGCGGCGACCCGCGCCATCGCGGAGTGGAGCGCGCGAGTCCTCCCTCCGAAAGGAAGCTGGGACATCACCACCGCGGAGCCCTCGCTCGGTGCCCGGCCCCGACGGCAGAAGCTGAAGGCGCAGGACGTGGGCCACGGCCCGCGCTGGGACCGCCTGGCCGCGAGCCTCCCTTCCCTGGCGCTGATGACCGGCCAACGGTCCGCGCCCCGCGAACCCGCGTCCCTCCTCCAGGGTGGCCATCCCTTTCTGCAGTCCGCAGGTTTCACGATCCAGCGCGGCAGCCTGATGTACGCCGAGGCGGAGCCCCTGCTCGTACTCGGTCTGTGGTGCCCGGGCGGCGACGAAGCCACCCGGCAGCATCTGGCGTCGATCGCGGACGCGTTCGTCACCGCGGGCGCGCTGCAGGCCTTCGTCGCGCGCTGGGCCTGGGCGCCGTTCTTCGCCGCCGACACCACGCCCTACGAGCTGGGCGCGGGCATCCACGGCCAGGCCACCACCACTCGAGCCTGGTGCGTTCGCTGGCTTCGCGCGGTCACCCCGCTCCTGTGGATCGGACCGGAGCTGCGTGCCCATCTCGACGAGACGGCCCTCGCCAAATCCGCCGAGCTCGCGCCGTGCGGCGCGGGCCTGCGAGTCACCTTGCGGGCGGGTCAGACGCTGGACGCATTGGAGCAGGCCCTGGCCCCGGCGCTGCCCGGGCACGACGACTGGACGCAGGCCAGCCAGACGTTGCGCGAAAGTCTGCGGGGACCCGGCATCGGCCTTGTCCCGCAGAAGCGTGGGCGCAACCCCACCGGTTGACGGCTGGTTATGCTTTCCGCCATGCCCAAGCGAGACCAGCTGTTCCTCCTCACTCCCGACTTCACGGACACCCGTCACGGCGACCGGCCTTTCTTCTGCCCGGAGACCGCCATGGTCGAGGGCATGCTCGCCTTCTACCCGAAGCTCCGAGCTCAGGTCGATGTCCATTACATCGGTTTCGACAAACCGCGGACCGCGATCGTCGCCCTGCTGGGCGAGGCGGTTCAAGGCT
>DAORUA010000035.1:0-17232 GCA_035432945.1 Vicinamibacteria bacterium
GCATGCGCCGCGATCCGAGGATCGTCCTCCTGGGCCAGGACATCGCCGAGTACGGCGGGGCTTTCAAGGTCACCAAGGGTTTCGTCGAGGAATTCGGGAAAGGGCGCGTCCGCAACACACCGATCATCGAGTCCGGCATCCTGGGCGCGGCCCTCGGACTCGCCATCGACGGCCTGGTGCCCGTGGTGGAGATGCAGTTCGGCGACTTCATCACCTGCGGCTTCAACCAGATCGTGAACAACCTGGCCAAGACCCGTTACCGCTGGGGACAGAGCGTCCCCTGCGTGATCCGCACCCCCTCGGGCGGCGGCACCGGGGCGGGCCCGTTCCACTCGCAGAACGTCGAGGCCTGGTTCACCCACGTGGCCGGGCTGCGCGTGGTGGCCCCGGCCACTCCGGAAGACGCGAAGGGTCTGCTCCTCGCGGCTCTGGCCGAGCCCAACCCCGTCCTGTTCCTGGAACACAAGTTCCTCTATCGATCGCTCAAGGGCCTGGTGCCGGAGGGCTATTTCACCGCTCCCCTCGGCAAGGCCCGCATCGCGAGGCCGGGCGACGACCTCACCATCGTGGCCTACGGGGTCGCGGTGCACTGGGCCCTCGGCGCGGCGGAGACGCTCGCCGAAGACGGGTTCGACATCGAGGTCGTGGACCTCCGCACCCTGGCGCCCTGGGACAAGGAGACCGTCCTGCAATCCGTACGCCGGACCGCGAAGGCCCTGGTGCTGCACGAGGCGCCTCTCACCAGCGGCTTCGGAGCAGAAGTCGCGGCCACCATCGCGCAGGAGGCCTTCGACGATCTCGACGCGCCGGTCACCCGTCTCGGCGGCGGCGAAACTCCCATTCCCTTCGCGGAGGCGCTCGAAGAGATGCTCTCGCCGAAGCCGGACCTGCTCCCCACCCTCAAGAAACTGCTGGAGTACTGAATAGATCCATGAGAGCCCTGCAACGGCGGCGCCTGCTGCGAAACGCCGCGATCTTCATCGCCGGCCTCGTCGTCCTGGGGAGCCTCGCTCTCGTCTATCTCATCCGCGGGTCGCTGCCCATGCTCGAAGGGAAGGTCGTCCTGGCCGGTCTCAAGGGCAGTGTGACCGTGGAGCGCGACCGGAACGGCGTGGCCACGGTGCGGGGCGGGGATCGCGTCGATGTCGCGCGGGCCACCGGCTTCCTCCATGGCCAGGAGCGCTTCTTCCAGATGGACACCATGCGCCGCCGCGCCGCGGGCGAACTGTCGGAACTGATCGGAGCGGCCACGGTCGAACTCGATTCGGACGTGCGCGTTCACCGGTTTCGCCAGGTCGCGCAGAAGGTCGTGGCGCGTTTCGATCCTCGCGAAAGGGCCCTCATGGACGCGTACGTGACCGGGGTCAACGAAGGCCTCGCGGCCCTGCGCGTGCGGCCCTACGAGTACCTGCTGCTGCGCGCCGACCCTTCGCCCTGGAAGGCGGAGGACTCTGTCCTGTGCGTCCTCTCGATGTTCCTCACCCTGCACGAATCGAAGGGCGAGCGAGAGAGCACCCTCGCGGTCATGCGCGACGCCCTGGCCCCCGCGATGTTCGACTTCCTGGCGCCCCGCGGCACCGCGGAATGGGACGCGCCCATCGTGGGCGACCCCATCCCGATCGCGGCCATGCCGGGCCCCGATGTGCTCGACACCCGCTCCGTCGAAGCTGCCGCGAAGGTCGCGGCCGATTACCCCTCTCCGGATCGCTTCCTGCCCGAGGACAACCTGCCCTTCACGGGCAGCAACAACTGGGCGGTGGACGCGGCGCGCTCCACCACGGGTTTCGCCGCCGTGGCCGACGACATGCATCTCGAGATCGCGGTTCCGAACATCTGGTACCGGATGCGGCTCGAGTTCAAGGACCCCTCCGGCGAGGCCCGGACCGTCACCGGCGTCGCCCTCCCCGGCACCGCGGGGATCGTGGCCGGAAGCAACGGCCGCATTGCCTGGGGCTTCACCAACACCCAGGCCGACTGGAACGATCTCGTGATCGTGGAGCCCGGCGCGAAGGCGAACACCTACCTGACCTCCGCGGGACCGAAGGAGTTCGAGCGCGTCACCGAGACCCTCCGCATCAAGGGCGCGCCCGACCGGCCTCTCGAGATCCTGAACACGATCTGGGGCCCGGTGATCGACCGCGATCACAACGGCCGGTTCCGCGCCTACCAGTGGACCGCTCACGACCCCGAGGCCGTGAATCTCAAGCTTCTCGACCTCGAGAACGCGGGAACCGTCGAGGAGGCGATCGAAGTGGCGCACCAGGCGGGCGCGCCGCCCCAGAACGCGATGATCGCGGACCACACCGGGCGCATCGCCTGGACGGTGGCCGGCCGCATTCCGAAGAGGGTCGGCTTCGAGGGACGCCTCCCCACCTCCCGCACCGACCCCGCCCGCCTCTGGGACGGGTATGTCGCGAGCGCCGACGTGCCGAAGGTGGTCGACCCTCCCGCGGGGCGGTTGTGGACCGCGAACGCCCGCGTGGTCTCCGGGCCGATGCTCGCGATCATGGGCGAGGGGAACTATCCGCTCGGCGCGCGCGCCCGCCAGATCCGCGACGACCTGTTCGCGAAGGAGAAGCTCTCCCCGGCGGACCTCATGGACATCCAGCTCGACAACCGCGCGGTCTTCCTCGAGCGGTGGCAGAGGCTCGCCCTCGAGACCCTCGACGACGACGCGATCACGAAGGACCCGCGCCTGCGGGAGGCGAAGGGCTTCATCGAGAGGTGGGGCGGCCGCGCCTCCGTGGACTCCGTGGGGTACCGGATGGTGAAGGCCTTCCGGCTCGCGGTGTCTGACCGCGCGTTCGCGCCGCTCATCGCCCCCGCGCTC
This sequence comes from Vicinamibacteria bacterium, assembly GCA_035432945.1. Lineage (GTDB taxonomy): Bacteria > Acidobacteriota > Vicinamibacteria > Fen-336 > JAGNNV01 > JAGNNV01. Next base: position 2,831 of record DAORUA010000035.1, read on the forward strand.
AAGATGGATCCGAAGTTCCGTTTTTCCAGGGTCTGGCAGAGCGAGGGCCCGCTGTGGGCGCTCGTCTCCACCCGGCCCGCGCACCTCCTCGATCCGAAATACGCGGACTGGCGCGCGCTCCTCGTCGATTCCATGGGGGCGGTGGTCACGGCCCTCACGAAAGACGGAAGGGCGCTGTCCGAGCGGACCTGGGGCGAGTTCAACGCGGCCCGCATCCAGCACCCGCTGTCGCGGGCGGTGCCGTCGCTCGGCCGGTTCCTCGACATGAAGAAGGACCCGCTGCCGGGCGACGATCACATGCCCCGGGTCCACTCGCCCACCAACGGCGCCTCCGAACGTTTCGTGGTCTCCCCCGGCCACGAGGAACAGGGATTCTTCCACATGCCCACCGGCCAGAGCTCTCATCCGCTCTCCCCCTACTTCGGCGCCGGACATCAGGACTGGGTGAAAGGCGAGAAGACCCCGTTCCTTCCCGGCCCGGCGGTTTACACCCTCACCCTGCAGAAGTAGCGGGAGACATGGTACGTTCGGCTTTCTCCCCTGGTCCAAGGCCCTGAATGGCTTCAACCGCTGACTCGTCAGCCAACCACCACACCGGCGCGCTGAGCCGCCTACTCGCGACTCCGCCGTCGAAAGAGCCCGATATCGGGCCGGAGACCCTTCTGTCCGCGGTCCTGGACGCGGCCGCCGACGGGATCATCGTGATCGGCTCGGACGGCCGCGTCCTCACCTACAACGACCGGTTCGTGGAGATCTGGGAGATGCCGCGGCCGGTCCTCATGACCCGGGACGAGCACCAGGTGCTGGCCGCCCTCATCAAACACCTGGAGGACCCCTCCGAGTTCGTGAACCACGTCGCGACCATGGGCGCGGACCGCGATGCGCGGGCCCAGGGGATCTGCCGCCTGACCGACGGCCGCATCATCGAGCACGAGACCCGGCCGGTCGCCATCGTGGAGCGGACAATCGGGCGGGTCTGGACCTTCCGCGACATCACCGCCCGGGTGCGGGCCTTCGAGATGCTCCGGGAGAGCGAGGAACGCTTCCGGAATTTCGCGGACAGCGCGGCCTACGGCATCGTGATCCACCAGGACGGCGACGTGGTCTACGCGAACGCGGCCGCGGCCCGCGATCTCGGCTATTCGGTCATCGAGATGGTCGGCCTTCCCGTGGCGGATTCGATCCCCGAGGAGGAGCGGTCGATCCGGATCGACCGGATCTCGGACCCGCGCCTCGCCGACGGACCCGCTCACTACGAATCGCGGATCCGGCGGAAGGACGGCCAGATCCGGGTTTTCGAGATGGGTGTGAGCTCCATCCGCCTCCAGGACAAGAGCGCGGTCATGGTCACCCTGGTGGACCTCACGGAACGGCGGCGGGCGGAGGCGGAGGCCCTTCATCTGGCGTCGCACGACCCGCTGACCGACCTCCCGAACCGGACCTTCTTCCGCAACGCCACCGACGTGGCCATCGCGAAGGCGAAGACCTCGCACGCCGATGTGAGCGTCATCCTCGTGGGCCTCGATCGGTTCAAGGCCGCGAACTTCCTCGGTCACCGGCTGGGCGACCTGGTGCTCCAGGAGGCGGCCCGGCGTCTCTCCGCCCTGGTGCGCCCGGTCGACCTCGTGGCCCGTCTCGGCGCCGACGAGTTCGCGGTGCTGCTCCAGGGCTGCGACCTGGGATCGAGCATCGTCTTGTCCCAGCACATCGTGGCGAGCCTGAGGGAGCCCTACCGCATCGCCGAAGACAACGAGCTTTTTCTGAGCGCGAGCGTCGGCGCCGCCTCCTACCCCCACGACGCCCCGGACACCGGCGCCCTCCTGCGTCACGCGAACATCGCGCTCGTGGCCGCGAAGGAACGCGGCAAGGACCAAGCGGTCGCGTTCGAGACCGACCTCACGAGCGAAGCCGCGGCCCGCCTGGAGATGAACCGCTTCCTGCACCGGTCGCTGCGCGATCACGCCTTCTTCCTCGAGTTCCAGCCCATCGCGCGCACCCACGACCTCGGCATCACCGGGTTCGAGGCCCTGGTCCGCTCCAAGGACCTGCTCGGGCGCCGGGTGGCCCCGGATGCCTTCATTCCCATCGCGGAGGCCACCGGCCTGGTGGTGCCGATGGGCCGCATCGTGCTCGACCTGGCGCTCGCCGCCATCCGCGAGCTGAACCTGCTCCGCGCCACCCCGCTGCGCATGGCCATCAACGCCTCCGCCATCCAGCTGCGGCACCCCTCCTTCGTGAGGGACATCCGCGGCGGCCTCGACAAGCACGGCCTGCCGACCTCCTCGCTCGCGGTGGAGGTCACGGAGACGAACGCCCTCACCGACCCCGAGGGGACGAGGCGCGTCCTGCGGGAGCTTCGCGCCGCCGGGATCTCCATCAGCCTCGACGACTTCGGAACCGGCTTCGCCTCCCTGGACCTCCTTCGCAGCCTGCCTCTCGACGTGGTCAAGATCGACCGCTCGTTCACCCGCGACCTCGACACCGACTCCACCCAGGCCGCGATCGTCACCTCGGTGATCGAGTTGTCGCACCGGCTCGGGCTGAGGGTGGTGGCGGAGGGCGTGGAGACGGAAAAGCAGCAGCACTTCCTGCTCTCCCACGGCTGCGACCTGATCCAGGGCTACTGGCTCGCCCGTCCGCTGTCCCTCGAGTCCAGCCTCGACTTCCTGCAATCCCGCGAACGTCGCATCCGCGCCTAGTCCGGCTAACATCGCGGGCAAGCCGCACGGTTTGGAGGAGACTTGTCGGGACACCGGATTCTGGTCGTGGAGGACACCGCCATCGTTCGCCGCACCCTGTGCGACTTCCTTCGGCAGCAGGGCTATGAGACCGCGGAAGCCGCGACCGCGGCCGATGCCGTGCCCATGCAGCAGGCGTTCGGCCCCGACTGCATCATCTCCGACTACTCGCTCCCCGACGGAGACGCGCTCGGCCTCCTGCCCCGTTTCAAGGAAATAGCACCCGACGTGCCGGTCATCATCCTCACCGGCCACGGCTCCATCGACCTCGCGGTGCGCTCCATCAAGCTCGGGGCGGAACAGTTCCTCACCAAGCCGGTGGAACTCGCGGTCCTCGGGGTCCTGGTCGAGCGCGCCATCGCCAACGTGCGCGGCCGGAAGCACGAGCAGGCCGAGGCCTCGCGGGAGAACCGGAAGTCCATCGATCCCTTCCTCGGCAAGTCCGCGGCGATCCGGCGGCTGGCCCAGGAGGCTTCGCGGGTGGCGGGCTCGGAGTCCCCGGTCCTGATCCGCGGGGAGACCGGCACCGGCAAGGGAGTGCTCGCCGCCTGGCTCCACCGGCACGGGCCGCGGGCCTCCGAATCCCTGGTCGACCTCAACTGCGCGGGCCTCAGCCGGGAACTGCTGGAGTCGGAACTGTTCGGACACGAGCGCGGGTCGTTCACGGGCGCGGTCTCGAGCAAGCCCGGCCTGCTCGAGATCGCTCACCGCGGCACGGTGTTCCTGGACGAGATCGGGGACATGGATCCCGTGATCCAGCCGCGGCTGCTCAAGGTCCTCGAGGAGAAACGCTTCCATCGCGTGGGCGAGGTCCGCGAGCGGCGAATCGACGTGCGTCTCATCGCGGCCACCCATCGCGACCTCGCGGCCCTCGGGCGGGAGGGCACGTTCCGTTCCGACCTCTATTTCCGGATCAGCACCCTGCCCCTCACCGTGCCCGCCCTTCGCGAGCGGCCCGAGGACATTCCCGACCTCGCCCGGAACCTGCTGCGCAAGGCGTCCGCGGAGATGGGCCGAGGCGAGCTGACCCTCTCGAAGGACGCCAGCGAGGCCCTTCAGGCGTACCCGTGGCCGGGGAACATCCGCGAACTTCGCAACGTGCTGGAGCGGGCGAGCCTGTACAGCGACGGCGCCGAGCTCCGCCGGCAGGACCTGCGCTTCGAGCCGGTTTCCGAGTCCCGGGCGGAGACGCCCGAGGGCGAACACGGCTCGCTCGAGGACGCGGAGAGGCGTCACATCGAGCGCGCCCTCAAGACCGCCAACGGGAAGATGGAGCCGGCGGCACGAGCCCTGAAGATCTCGAAGAGCGCGCTCTACGCGAAGGTGAAGAGGCTGGGCCTGCGCGCGGAGCCTTAGACCGCGGAACTCAGAGGACGGAGGCGAGGGCCGCCTGCTCCTGCCTCAGGATGAGCATCTCCACCCGGCTCACCATGGCGGAGGGAACGAGATCGAGGGGGACGATCTCGTCCACCGCGCCGAGGGCCACCGCCTCTCCGGGCATGCCGTAGACCACCGAGGTCGCTTCGTCCTGGGCGATGGTCATGGCGCCCTGGCGCTTCATCTCGAGCAGTCCCGCCGCCCCGTCCGTCCCCATGCCGGTGAGGATCACGCCGAGGGCGTGGGGCCCGGCCTCCGCGGCCGCGGAGTGGAAGAGGGCGTCGACGCTCGGCCGATGGCGGGAGATCAGCGGGCCCGCGTCGAGATCCACCACGAAGCCGGGTCCCGACCGCCGGATCCGGAGATGACGATCGCCCGGCGCCAGCAGCATCTGGCCGCGAATGACGGGATCGCCCGACTGGGCCTGTTTGACCCGGATGACGCCCATCCGATCGAGGCGCGCGGCCAGGGCTCCGGTGAAGGCGGCGGGCAGGTGCTGCACGGCCACGATCCCGGGCAGGTCGGAGGGAAGCGCGGGCACGATGCTCGCGAGGGCGGCCGGGCCCCCGATGGAGACCCCGATCGCGATCACCGGATCCACGCGGGTCGCGGGCCGGGCGGACAGACGCGGGGGAACCGGGAGCGGATCGATCCGGGAGGCCCGCAGACCCGCTCCGGCGCGGGGCCGCATCCGGGCCGAGGCCGCGCTTCGCACCGCGTCCGCGAAGAGGACCGCCTGCTCCTCGATGAACTCGCGCACGCCGATCCGGGGCTTGGAGAGAACATCCACCGCGCCCTCCTCGATGGCCTCGAGCGCCCGGGCGGAGCCGCGCTCCGCGACCCCGGAGCACACCACGATGGGCAGGGGGTCGGTCTTCATCACGTTCTTGAGGAAGGTGAGGCCGTCCATGCGCGGCATCTCGAGATCGAGGATCACCACCTGGGGACGGTCGCGCCGCATCTTCTCCATGGCGATGATGGGATCGGCGGCGGTGGTGACGCGAAGATCCTTCTCGCGGCCGAGGACGAAGGTCATGGTCTGCCGCACCACCGCGGAGTCGTCGACCACGAGGACGTGGATCCTCGGACCGGGCACACCCTTCTTCACGCGGCGCTGGACCCCGCTGTTCTCCATGGGCGTCGGGCTCAGTCGCGCCGGGCGGAAGCCGCGGGCGCGCTCTCGTCTTCGCCCGCGACCCGGAAGTAGGCCACCAGCTTCTGCTGGGCCGCCGCCTGTCCGGAAAGCTCTTCCGCGGTGGCGGAGAGTTCCTCGGCGGACGCCGAGTTGCGCTGGGTGACGTGATCCACCCGGGACATGGCGTGGGTGATCTGCTCGACCCCGGTCTGCTGCTCGCGGGAGGCGGCCGCCACCTCCTGGCACAGGTTCGCGGTCTTCTGGATGACGGGCACGAGCTGCTTGAGCTGCGCGCCGGACTTCTCGGCCACCTCGAGGCTCTTCCCCGCGACGTCGCCGATATCCTGGGCGGCGTTCTGGGCCCGCTCCGCGAGCTTGCGCACTTCCGCCGCGACCACCGCGAAACCCCGCCCGTGCTCGCCCGCCCGGGCCGCCTCGATGGCCGCGTTCAGGGCCAGGAGATTGGTCTGATGCGAGATCTCCTCGATGACCGTGATCTTCTGGGCGATGGCCCGCATGGCCGCAACCGTCCCCTCGACCGAGCGGCCGCTTTCCGCCGCGTCGTCGGCGGCGCGATTCGCCATGTCTTCCATCTGGACGCTGTTGCCCGCGTTCGCGGCGATGGAGGCGCGCATCTCCTCGAGGCTCGACAGGGTCTCCTCGACGGAGGCGGCCACGTCCGAGGTGCCGCCGGACAAGTCGCCGGCCGCGGACGAGACCTGGCGCGCGGCCGCGGCCATGCCGGAGGCCTGCACCTTGAGCTCGCGGGAGACCCCGGCCAGACGCTTGGTCATCTCTCCGAAGGCGATGCCGAACCGGTCCTCGGCGGAGCGCGGCTTCGGGCTCCGGCGCAAGTCGCCCTCCGCGATGGTCTGCGCGATGTCGGCCATCTCCTGCAGGTAATGGGTCACGTCGGCGAGGGCGCGCACGAGCTGGCCCACCTCGTCGGTGGCGCTGGTTTCGAAGCGGGCGCTCACATCCCCGTCCTTGAGCCGGTGCGCGGCCTGGACGGCCTTGCCCACCGGGCCCAGGACCGCCTTGGTGACGTTCATGGAGGCGCCGACGAGGAGAGCCAGGCAGAGCACGATGATGGTGATGATCAGGAGGTTCGCCGAGCTCTCGGCCTGGCGCACGGACTCGAACGCGTCCGCCATCCCCTTCCGGTCGCGCTCGGTGTTCGCGGCGAGGGTGTCGCGCACCTGGCGGTACTGGGTGGTCATGGCCTCGAGGGCGGCGGTGAGGTCCGCGCCCTTCGAGTTGCCGATCATCTGGCGGGTGGTCCCGGTGGCGGTGTCGTAGTAGGTGTTGAACGCGCCCTCGAGCTGGGTCAGCTCGGCCTGGTTCACCACCGGGTTCGTCTTGCCGAGGGCCAGGGTCTTGAGGAACTCCTGCTTCAGGGGATCGACTTCCTCGATGAAATCGGCGTTGCTGGCCGCCACCGCGTCCTGCAGCGCGCGCTGGATCTGGGACAGGGTCTGCTCCAGGTTGCGGCTCATCTCCAGCGAAGGTCCGTGGCCGGTTTCGGCGAGACGCAGCTTCTCCTCGGTGCGCCCGCCCGACACCATGGTCACGAGCAGGGTCAGGAGGAACCCGACCGCCGCGACCGCGGGGAGAAGCAGGAGCTTGAAGCGGAAGGAAAGAGAGTCGAAACGAAACCGTGCCACGAGTGCCTCCGGGGGCTCAGCGAATGGAGAGGAGCTTGACGCCGTCGGCGGTCACTCCTCCGGAGATGTAGCCGATGGCGCCCGGGTTCGCCTTCACGAAGGCGATGACCGCGGCGTCGCCCGCCTTCTCGGCCGGGGGCACTTCACGCCCGGCGAAGATCTGCTGCTGCCAGTAGGAGGCGATGGCGGAGACGGGCTTGCCGTGCACGATCTTGGTGAAGACCGCGCGGGCGGGAGAGATCGGCACCTGGTCCACCGGGACGATGGGGATCCCGGTGTCCCACTTGACGATCTTCTTGAGAAACATCTTCCCGAGCTGCTCCCTGGTGAGGATGTCGGTCGGGTTGTTGGCGTTGACGATGACCTGGTAGTCGGCCGCCCACCCGGCCGCGGGGCCGAGCAGGAGGAGGGCAACGAGGAGCGAGAACATTCGGCGGGTCACTTGTTTGTTCACCTTTTGGGATGTAGCCGGAGCGGGTCCGGCCTTAGAAGGAAACCGACATCGAGACGATGCCATAGTTCACGGGACGCGAGGGAGCGCCGAGCGGCTGGACATTGGTCTCGAGAAGCTGACTTTCGGCCCAATGGTACTCGCCCTTGACCACCACGTCAGGCCGGATCGCGAAGGTCGTGCCCACCGTCCAGTCCTCGTAGTACTTCGCGATTTCGAAACGGCCCCCGCCCGCGGGGATGTCGAGCTTCGAGGTGTCGAACTGGCCGTGCAGGGCGAGGCGGGAGGTGAGGTTCACACCGGCATAGACGTACCAGGTCTCGAAGTCGACGTCGGCATCGTTGAGCCTGGTCTTCCGGTACTCGGAGCGGAGTTTCACCCGGGAGCCCACGTATTCGCCCGAGCCGTAGTAGTTCTTCCACGAGTCCTCCTGGTCCGAGACGATCACGGTGCCGTGGAGGTCGAAACGCTGGGCGCCGAGGCCGAAACGCAGGCCGGCCACCGGGGTGTTGAGCCACACCTGGCCGCCGATCAGGTTCTCGGCGCGCGGCTTCACCAGGCCGGAGTCGCTGCTCTCGATCATGGAGAAGCCGCCGGCATAGGCCGAGAGTTCGGCGCTCCAAGACCTGGCGGGCGAGGTCGAGTGCCGGAAGGCCAGGCCGTCCACGCTCTCCGAGGTGAACGAGCCTTCCTGGTAGAAGTTGTAGGGAGCGCGGTAGAAGGGCAGGAGCGTGCCCACGTAACGGGTCTCGTTCAGCAGGCCCATGGGCTGGGGAATGCGGCCCACCCGGATCGAGGTGTCCTGGCCGAGCTTGCGCTCGTAGAAGGCCCAGTCGAGCTTCACATCGGGCTCGAAGACCATCGACGGGCTCTGGCCCAGGCGCCGGTGCGCGAGCTGGACGACCAGGGCGTCCTTGGTGGTCGGAGTGAAGCGGAGGAGGACCGCGGCGCGGCGGTAGTCGGTGGTGCCTTCCTCGGGAATGCCGAGGATCTGCTCTCCATCGCTCTTGGCGAAGGCCTGGGTGAGGTACCCATGGATGGTGAACTTCTCCACCGGGGTTTCGTCGGCCGCGGGGACAGGGGCGGGGGCGTCCTGGGCCAGGACGGAAGCGCTCAGGAGCGCAAGCATGAGAGTGGCAATGTTCTTCAAGGGACTGGTTCCTTAATGGTTTCTGTGTTGTTCTGAATCGAGCACGGCTGTCCAGAGCAAATCGCGGGCCACCTCCATAAATGGCAGAAAACCCATATTCCACAGGGTTTCCTGAGGGGCGGCGGCGCGGTCCGAGCGTTTGGATCGCAGACGGCCCGTTCGAATTCCAGACCCCCGTGAGGAACCCGTCCCAAAGAAAAAGGCCCCGGAGCTTGTGGCTCCGAGGCCTTGAAGCGGATCGCCCGGAGGCGACCGCGACGATGGCGGCCCTATCGGGCCGCTTCGACTAGAACGACCAGCGCGCGCCGATCTGGATCTGCCGGGGGGCAGTGATCGCGGCCGGGCCGCCGAAGGGCACGGAGGTGGTCGACCCCGCCGCGGCGGGGGGCGGATTGAAGACGCTGGTCCCGCCCACGTTGTTGAAGACGGACGTGACGGTGTCGGCGTTCAGCGCGTTCAGGATGTCGCTGTAGACCGACAGCTTGTGATCCCCCCCGATGGTGAAGATCTTCTCGAGCCGCAGGTCGAGAATGTTCAGGGTGTCGAGCCTTCGGCTGCCGCGCGGCTCCAGGGCCGGACGGCGTCCCGCGGAGCTTGCGAAGTAGTACCCGGTGCTCGAGTAGCCCACGGTCGAGCCGCTCAACTGGACGTAGGGCGCGTAGGTCCCGCCGCTGAGCGACCGGAAGTAGGCATTGACCGCGATCTCGACCTTGGGAATCTGCACCCCCACCATCGCCTTGAACTCGTTGGTGCGGTCGTTGCTGAGATTGCCATCCGAATTCACCAGCGACATGGTCGGGCTCGCGTAGAAGCTGCCCACCCCGTACGTCCCCTCGCTGGCGTTGTTGATGGTGCCCTTGGTCTCCGACCACACGTAGGACAGCTGGGCGCGCCAGCGGTTCGAGTAGTTCTTGGTGAGAACGAACATGGCGCCCTTGTACTTGCGGTAGGCGTCGACCGTCCCCAGCACGTTTCCGGCGGGATCGAGGTACTGGAATCCATCCGGGTTCGTGATGTAGACGTTGTTCGCCGAGGCCGACCGGTTCGCCCACCGGTAGTACGTGTAGGGTGTCGCCGGATAGACGAGGTTCTTCCCATTGGGAGCGGGCGAGGTGCCGGTCTGACGCGTCCACCGGGCCGAGGGGAGGACCTGGCCGATGAAGTTCTTGTTGTCGCGCATGATGCCGGTCACGGCCAGTCGGACGTTGCTCTTGAGGGCGCGCTCGAAGCCGAACGAGAATTCATCCACCCGCGGGTGTTTGATATCCGGATCGATGGTGGCGACCGGAGCCTTGATGCGATTCACCTCATCGCGGCGGCTGATCGGGCAGTTGTAGGTCGCGGTCGGGCCCTGGGGTCCATACGCGGGGCAACCGGTCATGTCCCAGGAGATGCGATCCTGGTACCCGCTCGTGGCCTGCTTGTAGATGTCGTTGAAGATGCCCTCGTAGTACTGGCTGTAGCTGCCCTTGACCACGGTCTTGGTATCGCCGGTCGGATCCCAGGCGAAACCGACCCGGGGAGCGATGCTCGTGCTCGTATAGATCGAATCCGTGTCCGGCGCTCCGCCGCTCACGCGATCCATGCGCACGCCCAGGTTCAGGGTCAGCTTGTCGTTCAGGTGCCACGCATCCTGCGCGTAGGCGGCGAACTTCTTGTTCCGGCCGTTCAGGTCGTAGCCGTAGCCGTACGCGTAGTACGGCTGGCCGCCGTAGTCGTAGTAGTAGGTGTTGTTCGCGTAGCCGTACCGGTCGCGGGTCTTGCTGCGCTCGACCTCGATGCCGAACTTGAGGTCGTGCTTGCCGAAGCCCTCCGCGAAGTGCGAGATCGAGGCATTGACCTGGTTGCGGGCGCGGTCGGCGGCGTAGGACCAGCCCTGCGAGACGGAATACAGGCTGGTTTCTCCGTCGAAGTGATTCGGCGCGGCGACCTTGGGATTGAGGTCGTAATAGCCCCACCATCCCGTGTACTTGACCTCGCTGAACGTGTTCGACCCGAAGATGTGACGCCACTGGGTGATCCACACCCACTCCGGAGCGTCCTCCTGGTTGGTGAGGTCGTCGGTGGCCACGAGGGCGGACACGCCGGCGCGGCCGATGATGTTGTAGCGATCGTACTGAACATGGGCCATGAAGTTGTTCGACGCGCTCGGCTGGTAGTTCAGCTTCACGTTCACGCGCGGGCTCACCTCGTCGAGCACCGTCCGGGGGCCGGCCGGGTCCTGGTTGAGGTGGTAGCGCTGGGCGCTCGCGAAGAAGAACAGCTTGTCCTTGATCAGCGGGCCCGAGAACTGGGTGGTGAAGTCGGTGAACTTGTTCGTCTTCGCCGACTCGCCGAGGGCGGGGTTGATCGAGGTGACACCCGTGCCCACGTTATCGCTGGCCAGGCTCCCCTTGGTGTAGGTCATGTCGAACAGGCCGGCGAAGCGGTTGCCGCCGGTCTTGGTGATGGTGTTGACCACCGCACCCGTGAAGGAACCGTATTCGGCCGGCGCGCCCACGCCCACGATTTCCATCTCTTCGACGATGTTGTAGTTGAAGAAGGTCCAGGCCGTGCCGCCGGAAGGATCGCGGGTATCGACGCCGTCGATCAACAAACCGTTCGCCGACGAGGCGTCGCCGCCGTAGGCCGACTGGCTGTTGATGCCGGGGGCGGTATTCAGAAGGGTGGTCGCGGCGTTGCCCTGGCGAAGCGGCATGTTGTACAGCAGGTCCTGGGACACGTTGTTCTGGGTGCTGGACGAGGTGACATCGACCACCGGCGCCTCGCCGAGGACGTCGATGGTCTCGGTCTGGCCCCCGACCTTGAGGGTCGCGTCGACCGTGGCCTGCTTGCCCACGCTGACCACGATGTTCTCGCGGCGCTGCGACTGGAAGCTCGCCATGCCGACCACGACCGTGTACACCCCGGGGTCGACCGCGTTGAAGCGGTAGAGGCCCTCGTGGTCGGTGACCGCGTCGCGCGTTCCGGTCTTGCCGATGAGCTGAACCGTGGCCCCGGGCAGAACGCCGCCCTGATCGTCCTTGACCACACCGGCGACGACGCCGGCCAGGCTCTGGGCGGACACAAAGGAGGGAATCGCCATGACGAGGGCGACGATCACTGCGATGGTGCGAAGAGTTGTCTTCATGTTTTCCTCTTTAGCGGATCGGCGACTTGACCGGCTTGGTGTCGTGGCTGATCGAATAGACGGTGAAGCCGAGACCCACCGCCATCAGGCCAAGGGTGAGCCGGCCGGCCGTGGTCTTGAAGAACGAACTGTCGGTCCGGGGATTCCCCGTGGCCGGAGCCGCCGTGGTCTGGGCGCTTACGGTCGCCTTGCTTCCCGCATCCTGCGCCGCGTTCCACAATGATGGGCTGGGCGCCGGTTCGGCAGCGCCGGCCGTGGTCGCCACCAGACTGATGGCGAGAACGGACGCAACGCCGCGCATCTTCGATATCCGCATACGTGAGGCCTCCATGGTTGTTTGAATCGGTTCAAAAAAGACGCGCAGTCCGCAGCGTCCACTCGAGTGAACCGATTAGAGCGTTCATTTCCCGGCGCGTCAAGCGAGAAGTGCGGCCTTCGATGTTCAAAATTCTTGATCATCGGCGCAGACCCGCATTGACGCGCGCGAAGTCGAGCGGCTAGCGTCCGCTACCTCATGGGTCGAAACAAGAGGACGAGCGTGCTGGCCGCGGGAGCGGTTCTCCTGCTCGCCGCCCTGGCTTTCCTGCTCATCAAGAGCCGTCGCCCCGAGGGCATCGAGGGCGCGCGCGCGCTCCTGGCCTCGCGGAAGGCCGCGACGGATGTGAACCTCCTCCTGGTGACGCTCGACACCACGCGCGCGGACCGGCTCGGCCCGTATGGATTCACCAAGGGAACGACACCTCACCTGGATCGCCTCGCCGAGAACGCGGTGGTGTTCGAGCACGCGACCTCGGCCGTGCCCCTCACCTTCCCGTCCCACACCACCATCTTCACCGGCGAGTACCCCACCCGCCACGGCATTCGCGACAACGGCGGGTTCTTCCTCGACGCCTCCGCCACCACCATGGCCGAGGTCCTCAAGGGCGCGGGCTACGCGACCGGAGCGTTCGTCGGCGCGTGGGTCCTCGAGTCGCGCTGGGGCCTCGGGCAGGGCTTCGACAAGTACTCGGACGAGTTCGACCTGTCGAAATACAAGGTGATTTCCCTCGGCACCGTTCAGAAGACGGGCGACGAGGTGGTGAACGACACCATCGCCTGGCTCGATACGGTCAAGACCCGGAAGTTCTTCGGCTGGGTGCACCTGTACGACCCGCACACGCCGTACGACCCGCCCGAGCCCTTCGCGTCGCAGTTTCCGAACCAGCCGTACCTGGGCGAGATCGCCTACACCGACGCCCAGGTCGGGCGCCTGATCGAGTGGCTGAAGACGAACGGCCTCGACGAGAACACGGTGGTGATCATCACCGGCGACCACGGCGAAAGCCTCGGCGACCACGGGGAGGCGACCCACGCCTACTTCGTCTACGACTCGACCATGCACGTGCCCCTCATCGTGAAGACGCCGTGGAACGACAAGGGCCGCAACCCGTCGATGGTGTCCTCCGCCGACATCTTCCCCACCGTCCTCGATCTGCTCGGCCTGCCCCCGGTCAAGGGCCCCATCGACGGAACCTCGCTCGCCCTCGGCATCGTGAACCCGGGAGCCGCGGTCGGAGGCACCGCCTACGCCGAGACCTACTTCACCCGCTACCACTTCGGCTGGCAGCACCTGCGCTCGCTGCGCAACAACGAGTACACCTACGTGGACGCGCCCGAGCCGGAGCTGTACGACCGGAGGACGGATCCGGGCGAGACCACCAACATCTACAAGGCGTACTCGGCCCGGGCCGAGGAGCTGCGGCTCAAGATCGAGGCCCTGGCCAAGGCGGACAAGGGAAAGGTCCCAGAGCGGCAGAGCCTCGACCCGGACACGCTGCAACGCCTCGCCGCCCTCGGCTACGTGGGCAACGTGATCGACGTGAACCCCGACGCGGTGCTGCCCGACCCCAAGCTGAAGCTGCCCCTCTTCCAGAAGATGAACCGGGCGAAGGACCTCGCCCAGGACGATGACGTGGAGGGTGCCGCGAAGCTCCTGCAGAGCGTGGTCGCCGAAGACCCGAACATCATGGACGCCCACCTCACCCTCGGCAACTGGCTGGTGCGCCTCAAGCGAGGCGAGGAGGCGATCGAGTCCTTCCGGCGGGCACTCTCCCTCAAGCCCGACGACGACATAGCACTCGGGAACCTGGCGCGCCTCTACCTTTCGCGCGGGCGCAAGAGCGACGCGGAGGACGCGCTGCGGGTCTTCGAAACCGCGCTCTCCCGCAATCCGAAGAATCCGCAGGCCTGGTTCCAGCTCGCGGTTCTCTCCATGGACATGGGCGACGCGGCGCGGGCGAAGCACTCGTTCGTTCGCGCGGCCGAGGAGAACCCGAAGATGGGAGCGGCCTGGATCGGGCAGGGCGCGCTCGCGTTCGCGGGATCGCGCCTGGGCGAGGCCGAACAGATGATCCGCAAGGGACTGGAGCTGGAGCCCGAAGTGAAGGGCGGCCGGTACAACCTCGCGCGCGTGCTGGAGGCGCGCGGACGATTCGACGAGGCGGAGTCCCTGTATCGGGCCGAGCTGTCGACCTACCCCGATCACGGCAAGGCGCGTTTCAATCTCGCGCAACTCGAACGTCAGCGCGGAAACCGGGCCGGCTACCTCGCCGAACTGCGGGCCTCGACCGAGAAGGCCCCGGATTTCGGGCCGGCCTTCTTCTTCCTCGCCCGCGAGGAGCTGAGTGCGGGAAGACTCGACGCGGCGCGCGATCTTGCGGAACGCGGACTGAAGGTCGACAACATCTCGGAAGTCGCCCCCCTCGGCCACTACGTTCT
>DAORUA010000036.1:0-6734 GCA_035432945.1 Vicinamibacteria bacterium
CCTCGCGAAGCTCTCACCATGGAGGGCTTTCTCGACCAGGCCATCAAGGCGCTCGGCTCCACGTCAAGACTGGTGTGGATCGATGACTACGAGTTCCTCAAGGCGCATCAGATTCCAGAGTCGGTGCCCTTCATCATGCTCGAAGGGAACGACCTCGGTCACACCTCGATCAAGAACGGCAAGGCGATCGCCGCAGGACTCGCGTTCCGACCGTTGGCGGAGACCGTCAAGGACACGCTGGCGTGGTGGGCCACGGTGCCCGAGGAACGTCGCGCCAAGCCCCGCTTCATCATCACGCCGGAAATCGAAGCAAAGGCGCTTTTGGATTGGAAAGCGAGAGGTTAGGTACGGGAAGGGGGTGCCGTAGCCTCGGGCGCCCCAGATGCGCGGCGCTGGCCCTTTCGGCTATCGGGGCCTGAGTTGTGGGGGATGCGGGGCCGCGGGATTGCTTCCTCGGCTGCCTCTCGATGGCCTCGTCGCAATGACGGCGTGATCGGGCGAAAGCCGGGCCGGGTCTGGCCACGTCCGGTCGGGGAGGACCCGAAATGGCCTTGGCCCCTCGTAGCCTCCAGGATCTCCATCTTGATGAAGGAGATCAGTTCATGGATGTTGAAACGGGCCGATCCAGACCGGTGCTGCACGAGACGACGTTTGAGGTCACAAATTGTGACCTCAAAGACCTACTGGAGGTCCGCCGGTGACGCCGGACGCAGGTTCTTCCCTCCACCCGAGTCCACCTCCACTCGATCCCGGGATTGTCGTCATACGGGGCAGACAAGTGCTTCTAGATCAGGGTCTTGCCAGTGTCTATGGCGTCTCCACAAAGGCCCTGAATCAAGCCGTCAAGCGCAACTCGGACCGCTTTCCAGACGACTTCGCCTTTCGACTGACGGCCGATGACTTGGCGGCTTTGAGGTCACAAATTGTGACCTCAAACGTCGGGCGCGGCGGTCGACGCTATCTCCCCCTGGCCTTCACCGAACATGGGGCGATCATGGCTGCGTCGGTCCTGAATAGCTCACGAGCGATCGAGATGAGTGTCTTCGTCGTGCGAGCGTTCGTGCGGCTGCGCGATGTTGCGCGTACAAATGCCGAGATCGGCAAGCATCTGGCGCTTCTGGAGCGCCGTGTGACCGCACACGATGGCGCATTGAAGGAGGTTTTCTCGGCGATTCGGGGACTTCTTCAACCCGCGCGACTTCCTCGGAAGCAGATTGGGTTTCGTACGACGGCCATGTGAGAAACGCGGCGGGTCGTCGCGGGGCCTGGGGTCGCGAGATTGCTTCCTCGGCTGCTTCTCGATGGCCTCGTCGCAATGACGGCGAGGGGTCTTTCCAGGCCGCGCGGATCGGTCAGGCTACGCGGCTTCGACCTCTACCACTTCACTCACGGAGGTCGGCTTCGGCACCTCTCGGCCCTCGCTCTTCAGGTCGCTGATGTGCAGCTCAATCGCCTCGCGGATCAGTTTGAGGGCTTCCGCCTTGGTCTCGCCGGCCGCGACGCAACCGGGAAGATCGGGTACGTAGGCGCCCAACGATGTCGGGCCTTGTTCGACGACAACGAGGTATCGCATGGCTTCGCCTTTCATCCTACTTCTTCAACCGCGCCTGTTTGAGAACGCTTCAGTGTGCCGGGCGGCAGGTCGACGTTTGGCTTTCCCGAGCCGTGACCGTTCCAGGCTTGGATGGGTGATCTTCGACTCCAGGTGACTCGGGGCGAGTTGGTGGAGGTGGTCACAAATTGTGACCACCTCTCGTGGCGATGGCGGAGGGGGATCGGGGCGGATTCGGGTTCCAGGCGCAGACCGGAGGGCGATTCCCGGGGGGGTGATTCGACCCCGATGATCGGAAGTGGGGTGCTAGATTCCGGCCATGAGCACATCGCTGGGGGCGAGACAGCGGTCGGGAGCGCGGCGCGCGTGAAGTTGATGGGCGTGATCGCCGTCGCGTCGCTGGTCGCGGTGTTCGCGGCCGGGGCAGCGGCGCAGCGCCGCGGGTCCTTCCCGTTCCGCGGGCCGGATCAGATGCCCAACGTCAAGGTCGACGGAGGGTTTACGTTCGCGCGCGTCCGCTATGCGGAGTATCGCGGCTGGCGCGCCGACTATCCCATGATGGAGCAGAACCTCGCGACGATGCTCCGCGAGATGACGACGGTCCAGACGGACCCGAGCCGCACCAACGTGCACGCGTTCGACGATCCCGAGCTGAACCTGTTTCCGATCGCCTACCTCTCGGAGCCCGGCTACTGGTATCCCACCGAGTCGGAAGTGCTCGGGCTCCGCCAGTACCTCGCCCGCGGTGCGTTCCTGATCGTCGACGACTTCCACTTCCCCAGGGAGTGGGCGGTGTTCGAAACGGCCATGCGGCGGGTGCTGCCCGACGCGAGGATCGACCGGCTGGATCTGTCGCACCCTATCTTCGACACCTTCTTCCACATCAAGACGCTCGCGGTGCCGTACCCCGGCCGGCTCGGCGAACGGGGGTTGATGGGCGAGTTCTACGGCATCCACGAGGACAACGACGTCACAAAGCGGCTGATGGTGATGATCAATTACAACATCGACATCGGTGACTACATCGAGTGGTCCGGGGAAGACATCTACGCGAGGGCGTCGACGAACGAAGCCTATAAGTTCGGGATCAACTACATCATCTACGGGCTGACGCACTGACCGTCCTCCTCAATTCCACTCCTTCGAAACGGTAGACTCCCGCCAACGTTCGGCCCCTTTCGGGCTCGCGGAGGAAGCATGAGGAACCTCGTACGTCTCGCCTTCTGGTCCGGCATTGCCTTGGCCGGCACGCTGCTCACGACCGCCGCGAAGGCTCCGCCCGTCGCCGCGCAGGCGCCGGCGCAGGCGCCGGCGCAGGCGCCCTATTTCGAGGTCGATCCCTTCTGGCCCAAGCCCCTGCCGAACCACTGGGTGACGGGTTCCACGGTCGGGCTTTCGGTGGACGACCAGGACAACGTCTGGACGATCCATCGCCCGAACACCGTGGACGCGAACTTCAAGGCCGCCGACATCAAGGCCAGCGAGGCGAAAGACGACGAGGTCCAGCCGGGCGCCGAGGGAGTCGCGGCCCCCTCGACGGACATGATCGGCGCCTGCTGCAAGGTGGCGCCGCCGGTCCTGGTCTACGACCGGGCGGGGAATCTGGTGAGGTCCTGGGGCGGTCCCGGGCCGGGCTACGACTGGCCCGACAGCAATCACGGGATCACCGTCGACGGCAAGGGCAACGTCTGGCTCGCGGGGAATGGCAGAAACGACACCCAGGTCCTGAAGTTCACCAGGGAGGGCAAGTTCCTCCTTCAGGTCGGCAAGCACGGGGTGCACAACGGCAGCAACGACACTCAGAACTTCTGGCAGCCCACCAAGATCTTCCACGAGCCTTCGGCGAACGAGGTCTACATCGCGGACGGTTACGGCAACCGGCGGGTCATCGTGCTCGACGCCGACAGCGGCGAGTACCGCCGGCACTGGGGTGCGTACGGGGCCCGGCCGGATGACGCGAAGATGCCGCCCTACAACCCAAAGGCCCCGCCCTCGAAGCAGTTCAGCACCATGCACTGCGCGATCGTTTCGCACGACGGGTTCGTCTACGCGTGTGACCGCGTGAACGACCGCATCCAGGTGTTCAAGAAGGACGGCACCTTCGTGAAGGAGGCCTTCATCGACCCGAAGACCTATCGCTCGGGCTCGGTGTGGGACATGACCTTCTCTCGCGACCCCGACCAGACCTACATCTATCAGGCCAACGGGGTGGACGAAAAGGTCAACATCCTTCTGCGCAGCACGCTCGAGGTCCTGACTTCCTTCGGCGACGGGGGCCGGCAGCCCGGGCAGTTCTTCGGTGTGCACAACCTGGCGACCGATTCGCAAGGGAACCTCTACACCGCCGAGACCTACACCGGCGCGCGCGTCCAGCGTTTCCTCTTCAAGGGCGTCCGCCCGGTGACGAAGCGCGAACAGGGCGTGCCGTGGCCCCAGGGGGCGCGCTGAGATCGAGGCTCTGGAGGGAGATCATGGGAATGCCGAATCGTCGGGAGTTCGTGGCCTTGAGCATGGGCGCCGCCGCGGCATCGCGCGCATCGGCGTTCAACGCGCCGTCGGCCGCTGCCGCCCCGTCCGGGGATCTCGTGGCCCTGTCGCTTGGTGAGGCTTCGCGACGTATTCGCGCGCGGCAGGTGACCTCGGTGGAGCTGACGCAGGCGCTGCTCGACCGCATCAAGGTCTACAACCCGAAGCTCAACGCGTACATCACCGTCATGCGCGCGGAGGCGGTGGCGCAGGCGGCGCGGATGGATGAAGAAGCGAAGGCGGGGAAGTTCCGCAGCCCTCTCCATGGCGTTCCCATCGCCCTGAAGGACAACATCGACACCGCGGGTACCCGGACCACCGCGGCGAGCCAGGTATTCGACGACCGTGTCCCCGAGGAAGATGCCGAGGTGGCGCGCCGGCTCAAGGACGCGGGCGCCGTGATCATCGGCAAGACCAACCTCCATGAGTTCGCCAATGGCGGCTCGTCGGCATCCACCTACTTCGGACCCGTCCGTAATCCCTGGGCCCTCGATCGGATCCCTTCCGGCTCGTCCGGCGGATCCGCGGCGGCGGTGAGCGCCGACCTCGCCTTTGCAGCACTCGGCACCGACACCGGCGGGTCGATCCGGCAGCCCGCCGCCTTCTGCAGCATCGTGGGCCTCAAGCCCACCTACGGACTCGTGTCCATCCGGGGAATCATTCCCCTCATCTATTCGCTCGATCACTGCGGGCCGATGACGAAGACCGTCGAGGATGCCGCCCTCCTCCTCAATCACATGACGGGCTACGACTCGCACGATGTCGCGAGCGTGGAGCACCCGCGGGAGGACTACGTCGCGGCTCTCAAACAGCCGGTCTCCGGGCTCCGTCTCGGTGTCCCGAGGGCGCCGTACTTCGATCGACTCGACGAGGAGATCGGGGCGTCGGTGGAGGCTGCCATCGGCGTGCTGAGCGGCCTCACCAAGACCACGGTGGACTGCCGCCTGCCGGGCACCGCGGGATTCGACGCCCTCTCCCTCGGCGCGGAGCGGGTCGCCTATCACCTGGAATTGTTCCGCCGGAACTCGGGCCGGTATTCACTGCACATCCGACAGAGCCTCGAAGCGACCATCAAGTCGATGAACGACGGCGCCTCGGAGCCCTGCGCGGAGAAGGTCGTCGATTACGTGAATTCGCAATGGAGGCTCTCTCTTCTGCGCAAGAACATCGATGCCGCGTTTACGAACTTCGATCTCGTGGTGCTGCCGACCATGCGGATCATGCCGCGGACCATCGACGACGCCTTGAACCGCGAGCGCGTGAGCGTGCCCCGGGAGCCCGAATCGGTTTCGAATTGCGCTCCCTTCAATGCCTTCGGCCTGCCGACCATCTCCGTTCCGTGCGGCTTCTCGAAGAGCGGCCTGCCGATGGGCCTGATGATCGCGGGCCCGCGCTTCTCCGAAGGCAAGGTGCTGGCCCTCGCGCAGGCGTATGAGAAGGCGACCCAGTGGCACACGAGGCGGCCCGTGCTCACTCCTGACATGGTGGTGCCGGCCCTGAAGCCTGAAGCACCCGCGACCCGAGGCTCGCTGGAATGAGCGCGAAACCGGCCGCGTAAGAAACGGGAGTGAGTATGGCCAGGCTCGTGTTCGGAATGAACCAGTCCCTCGACGGCTACGTCGACCATATGGCGTTCGCGCCGGGCCCCGCGCTCTTCCGCCACTTCATCGAGGAGGCTCGGGGGCAGGCGGGCAGCGTGTACGGCCGCCGGATGTACGAGATCATGCGGTACTGGGACGACGAACATCCGGAATGGGACGAGGGAGAGCGCGCTTTCGCGGTGGCGTGGCGCCGCCAGCCGAAATGGGTCGTCTCGCGCACGCTGAAGTCGGCCGGTCCCAACGCCACGCTCATTGAGGGGGATCTCGAGGGCGCGATCCGCAAGCTGAAGGCCGAGCGGGACGGTGAGATCGAGGTCGCCGGCCCGAACCTGGCGAAGAGCCTCACCGAGCTTGGCCTGATCGACGAGTATCGGATCTACCTGCACCCCGTGGTCCTCGGTCACGGCTCGCCCTATTTCGCCGGGCCCCGGCCGCCGCTCCGCCTTACCGCCCATGATCGGATCGCCGATGATGTGATCCGGTTGACCTACGTTCCTGCCTAGTCTCGCGATTCGCCCCCAGGAGATCCCATGATGCCGGACATCCAGAAGTACCACGCCCAGCTTTCTACCGCCGACCAGGCCATCTGCGAGCGGCTCGCCGGCGAAATCACGCGAGGCCTCCGCGGCGCCGAGGCGAAGGTGTGGCACGGTCACCCGGTCTGGTTCCTCGAGGGCAATCCCATCGTGGGCTACAGCCGGCAGAAACCGGGCATTCGCCTGATGTTCTGGAGCGGCGCCGACTTCGACGAACCGGGGCTCGGTGTCCTCGGCGGCAAGTTCAAGGACGCATCGCGGTTCTACACGGATGCCGCGGAGATCAAGCCGACCACGCTGAAGCGGTGGCTCACGAAGGCTCGGAAGATCCAGTGGGACTACAAGAACATTGTGAAGCGCCGCGGAAGGCTGGTGCGGATCGAGAATCGTCGCGCTGACGCTGCGCGGTCATAACCAGGTGTTGGGCGCTGGAACGCCCTTGGGATCACACGGTCACTTCCACGGATCGAACGTCGGTGCGGCCTCCTGTCGGATCACGACGACCGCATCGAAGTAGTC
>DAORUA010000036.1:6834-17187 GCA_035432945.1 Vicinamibacteria bacterium
TCGACGGCCCGGGCGCCGAGCGGGGCCTCTGGGAGCGCGCCCTGTCGGCGCGCGGCATGCACCGTCGCCGTCCACACAACGACCCGGCTGCTTTTCGGCAACCGGTCGAGATACCAGACGAGGTTGCTATACATCGAGTCGTCGCGGCTCGACGTCACGCCCGGGCGCTGACGGCCGGCGTATCTGGCGAAGCTCTCCAGCATGGCGCGGTCCGCGGCGTCGAGCGACGGGTTCTTCGCGGCCGCGTCCGCCGCGTTGCGCGCGCACTGTTGCAGCCGCAGCTGTTCTCGCTCATCGAAGGGGTTCTTCGCGTCGTACGTCCAGCCCAGGTGACGGCTGACCGCTTCCCGGCACTCCGTCGCGGCGCTCTCGGAGGTTCCAGCGGCGACCAGCCCGGGCAGGGTCGCCTTGGCGTAGTGAGACGTGATGCTGACCTGATCGTCGAGTCCTCCCGCCACCACGCGCTTCCGCGTTGCCGCCTCGAACAGAGCGCGGCGCCACGGCAGAAGCTCGCGCGTCCGCCAGAATCGACCGATTGCGTTGTCCAGTTGCTCCTGGGTGGCGGTGCGCGTTCCCACGGCCCGCTCCAGTCCGATGAAATCGTAGATGGGGGCCTCGAACAGGATCCCGGTGAAGCCGCACTGCGCAATCAGCCGATCCGTGATTCTCGACTTGAGGTCGAAGGCGTGCGCCTCCCCATGGGTCGGCGGCTCGCCGAGCAGCACGATCTGCTTGTGGCAGACCGCGGTGACCACGCCCTCGACGATCGACTGGGGGGCGCGCTCCTGCGCGCGCGCGACGGCGCCCACTGCCGGCCACGCGGCCGATGCCATGCACGCGATGAGCGTTCCGTACGTCCGACGACGAGTGCGTTTCATGTTCAATGGTTCGGCAGGAAACCCGCAGGCTGCTCAGAAATTCATCGGGGCCGCGCCTGCCGGCCAGGAGAGTCGATCGGTTTCAGGCCCGGAATCCGGCCTTAGGCTGCCGCGGCCCGGGCCAGATGCTCGGACGTGAGGTTGAGTGCTCGCGCGAAGCCCGCGACCAGCCGCCCTCCTTCGATGTCGAGGCTGAAGAAGGTGAAGTCCGTGAGATCGAGGGTCATGGCCGCGCCTGGAAAACGATCCCGCCAGACTCCGCGGATCTTCGCCAGGACCTGGGGATTGTCGATGGCGCGCGAGCGGCCGTGGAGGAGAACCCGGGGCGTCTGCAGGGGATCGCGTTCGGCCGCGTCGGGCTCCGCCACCACGCCGCTCCAGGGCCGATCGTCCCCGAGGCCCGCGGTGTGGGCGGCGAGGCGGGATGCGTGCACAACCAGGGACGCGAAGGCCGGCGCGGCCAGGAAGGGCAGTAGCCCCACTACCGGCAGGTCGTCGACCACGACCGCGAGGGACAGGAGCCGTTGCCGGCGCAGCAGTTCACTTAACGTTCGCAGATCGTCGGGACTCATGCCCTGATCATACGGGCGGGTCTCCGCCGGATCCGCGGGGGCCTACCAGATGATGCGCGCCCCCACCTGGGCCTGGCGCGGGTCACCGAGACCCGCGCGCACGGTCCCGTCGAAGTTGAAGATGAGGTTCGTGGTCTGGGGAGCGAGGAGGTTCTTCGAGTTCAGCACGTTGAAGATCTCGAGGATGGGCTCGATCCGGACCTTGCCGCCGGTCTTGAACTCGCGGGCCAGACGCAGGTCGAGGGCCGAGTAGACGTTGTCCTTCCTTCCGGTGTTGCGCTGCACCACCGACCCGTCGGCGCGGATGCGGTCAGCCGGGGTGCCCGAGGGCTGGCCGTTCGCTCCGATGTCGAGCGGCTGGGCGGAACGATAGGAGTAGCGCACGTTCACGTTCACGTCGCCCGGGGCCTGCCACAGGAAGTAGCCGTTGAGGCGATGGGTCTGGTCGCGGTCGGAGAGGCCGTACTCGGCCTCGAGGTTCGTGATCTTCGCGTAGCGGAAGGTGAAGGGATCGCGCTCGTTGTCGTCATCCGACTGGTCCTTCGAGAGGGTGTAGTTCACCTGGCCCTGGAAGCGGTTGGAGAAGCGCTTGGTGAGACCCAGGGTGAGGGCGTTGTACGTGCTCTTGGCGTTCGATGAGACCACGGTGAGCGTTCCCACGCCGTTCGCCTTGTCGGCTCCAAGTCCGGTGGACCACGGCGAGCCGAGCAGGGGATCGTTTCCGTTGAGGAAACGCGTGATGTGCTCGCCCTTGGAGTAGTTGTACTTCACCAGGAGGCCCAGGTTGGGGGCGATCTCCCTCTCCACGCCCACCGATGCGGACCAGGTGCGCGGATTCTGGAAGTTCTTGTCGAACACGAAGACGTCGGGGTGATCGGGGCTGCCGATCTGGGCCTGCGGGATCAGGTTCGGGTAGGTCGGGGGAGTCACCCCAAAGCCGTTGAAGAAGCTCGCGCGGAACAGGGACTGACCGCGGCTGCCGTCGGTGGATCTCGATGACGCGAGGGAGAGGCCGGGAATGCGGCCGTAGAACAGGCCGCCGTTCACGCGCACCACCGTCTTGCCGTCACCCTTGGGATCCCACGACAGGCCCACCCGCGGCTGGAACATCTTGTAGTCCGAGGGAATCGTCCCGTCGCCGGGGAAGGTCTGGCCCTTCACGGTCTTGCCGATGAAGTCCTTGTAGAAGAGGTCCGGGATCGGAGTGATGAGGTCCGGCTGCTTCTGCATCTCCCAGCGGACACCGTACTGGATGGTGAGGTTGCGGTTCGGCTGCCACTTGTCCTGGGCGAACACCGCGACCTCGGTCTGGGGAATGTCCTGCGTTCCCGCCTCTTCGACGGAGAGCCCGCCGACCCCGGCCTGCTGGAGGAACAGGAGGAGCGGTCCGGTGATGCTCGTGCCCGCCGGGCAGGTCCCGGTCTCGGAACTGGAACCGTTCGAGCAGGTGACGTACCTGGGATTGCGGGAGTAGTTCAGGAAGCCGTCGGTGGAGTCGAAGATGTAGCGGCCGTTCGCGAAACCGAGGAAGGTCTGGTTCGAGTGGACACGGTTGAACTCGACCCCGAACTTCATCGAGTGCTGGCCCTTGATCACGGACAGGTTCTCGTTGAACTGGATGCGCTCGTCGAAATACTCCACGGGGATGAAGAAGGGCATGCCGAACCGGTAGCTGCGTGCGAAGTCGAAGGCGGTGTCGGGCAGGGGGCGGCTCTGGCCGGCGATGTTCGGGCCCCCGTAGGGGCGCGGACGGTCCTCACGGGCCCACTGGAAGCGGAACTCGTTGAGGGTGGTGGGCGAGAGGGTCGACAGAACCGAGCCCGTGACCGCGTGCGAGTAGCTCTTTTCCACCGCGTTGGCGCTCGTCCCCCAGGAGTCGACGTCGAAGGTTCCGTTCTTCTGTTCGGACCAGGTGTAGTTGTACCTCAGGGTGAGGAGGTGCTTCGTCGAGGCCTGCCAGTCGACCTTGCCGAGGAAGACGCGCGCGTCGTTGGTGCGGTCGATGGGACCGTTCTCGTTCGGGCTTCCCAGCTTCGCGAAGAGGTCGACGAGGCGCTGCTCGATGCGCGCGGGGTCCGTCTGCTTGGTCGAGGTGCCCTTCTGGTAGTCGAGGGCGAGGAAATAGAACGCCTCGTTCTTCCGGATCGGCCCGCCGAGGGTGAAGCCGCTCTGGAGCTGGCTGAAGTCGAACTTGTTGGCGAGCGAGCCGTCGGCCTTCTTGGGCGCGGTGGACATGGCGTCGTCCTTGAAGAACAGATGCACGGTGCCATGGGTCTCGTTGGTCCCCGACTTGGTCACCACGTTCACGAAGCCGCCGTTCGATCGCCCGAACTCGGCGTTCGCGCCTTCGGCCACCACCACCACTTCCTTGACCGCGTCCATGTTGAAGGTGAAGGCGGGCCGCTGGCCGCCCCGCTGTTCGCCGAAGAACGGGTTGTTGAAGTCGGCGCCGTCCACCGACACGTTGTTCTGGATGCCCTTCTGTCCGTTGACCGACAGCTCGGCGCCGTCCGGGCCCTGCACGATGGACACGCCCGGGGTGAGGAGGGTGAAGTCCAGGAAGTTGCGGCCGTTGTTGGGCAGGCCCTTGATCGACTGGGAGTCCACGCGCGTGGCTCCCTCGGTGCGGGCGGTTTCGATCACGGGCGCGTCCGCGGTGACCAGGACCTCGGCCTGCAGGGTCGACACGGTCAGGATGACCGGGAGATTGACGGTCTGGCCGACCGCGAGGTCGATGCCCGCCCGTACCGCGGTCGAGAAGCCCGACATGCTGACACTCACGCGGTAAGTGCCGAGGGGCAGGAGCAGGCCGCGGAACCGGCCGGACTTGTCGGTCGTGAGCACCCGCTCGAAGTTGGTGCCCGTATTCCTGATGTTCACCGTCGCCCCGGGCACCACGGCGCGGGTCTCGTCGAGAACCGTTCCTTCGATGACCCCCGTTGTGGCCTGCGACTGGGCGTGGACGACGCCTGCCGCGAACAACAGCCCAAGTGCGAACAGCCGCCCACAGTTCGTTCTCGTCATGACCTCTCCTCAGGAAAGTGTTAGGCGCAACGTAACACCCGAAGCGGGGCGTGGGCAAGTGGAATCTTCGTGAACCTGGGCGTTAGCGCTCCCTCGCCCGGGAGACGTTCTCGGCCACCGCGGCTTTGATCAGGGACTTGAACGCGCGGGCGTCGACCTTCCCGCCTTCGTGGATGTCGATCGCCCTTCGCGTGCCGCCTTCCAGGCTGGAATTGAAGAGGTGCTTGGGGTCGGGGAGGCTCGCGCCCCGCGCGAAGGTGAGCTTGATGTAGCTCTTGTACGTCTCGCCGGTGCAGACGATTCCGCCATGCGACCAGACCGGGATTCCCGCCATCCCGTTCGAGGGTTTCCTCCATTTCCGCTCCTCGATCATCCCGGGGTCGGCTTCCAGGATAAGCGCCCGCATCCGGCCGAGGGTTTCCTCGCGCCAGTCTCCGCGACTCCCTGCCGGTTGGGTGTTCTTCTTCATGTCCAGATCATCCTCCAACGTGCGCAGGAATCTAATACCTTCGCCCCGGTCCGAAGGCCGGCCCTGTGTCCCTGGTGGTTCCAAGGTATCTTCACCGCGGAGAACACGAGTCCCATGAACATGTCCCGACTGATCTGCGCCGTCCTGCTCGCGGCCCAAGGCGCCGTGGCTTCCGCCCAGCCTGCGGCTCCGGCGTCGAACCTCGTACTGCTCGCGCCCGACCGGGTGTTCACGGGGAGCGAGGACGCGGCTCACGACGGGTGGGTGGTGCTGGTTCGCGGCGACCGAGTCGCCGCGGTCGGCCCGCGCGGGCAGGTGAGCGCGCCCGCGGGCACCCAGACCATCACCCTGCCCGGCCTGACCCTCCTCCCCGGCTTCATCGAGGGGCACACGCACTTCTTTCTGCATCCCTACAACGAGACCACCTGGAACGATCAGGTGCTCAAGGAGCCGCTGAGTCTGCGCACAGCGCGAGCGGTGAACCACGCGCAGGCCACGCTGCAGGCGGGTTTCACCACCGCGCGTGACCTCGGCACGGAAGGCGCCGCCTTCGCGGACGCCGGGCTCAAGCAGGCGATCGAGGAGGGCATCGTGCCGGGGCCCCGCCTGCTGATCGCATCGCGCGCCATCGTGGCCACGGGCAGCTACGGACCGAAGGGGTATGCCCCCGAGTTCAAGGCGCCGCAGGGCGCCGAGGAAGCCGACGGCACGGAGGGGCTTACCCGCGCGGCGCGCGACCAGATCGGACACGGCGCCGACTGGGTCAAGGTCTACGCCGACTACCGCTGGGGGCTGAATGGCACGGCGCAGCCCACATTCTCCGAGGCCGAGCTGCGCACCCTCGTGGAGGTCGCCGCCTCGAGCGGGCGGAAGGTGTCGGCCCACGCGGCCACCGAGGAGGGGATGCGGCGCGCGATCATGGCCGGGGTCGCGACCATCGAGCACGGAGATGCCGGCACGCCCGCGCTGTGGCGTCTCATGGCGGAGCGGAAGATCGGGTACTGCCCGACCCTCGCGGCGGTGGAGGCCACGGCGCGCTACGCCGGCTGGAAAGAGGGCTCTCCGCCTACCGCGCGCATGGTGCAGAAGCGAACCGGCCTCACCGCGGCGGTGGCGGCGGGGGTGCCGATATGCGTGGGCGGGGACACGGGCGTCTATGCGCACGGGACCAACGCCTGGGAGATCGAGCTGCTGGTCGCGGCGGGAATGAGCGCGCCTTCGGCGCTGCGCTCGGCCACCAGCGTCAACGCGCGCCTCCTCGGCCTCGATGACCGGATGGGCACGGTGCGCGAGGGCCTCCTCGCCGACCTCGTGGCGGTCCAGGGCGATCCGACGCGCGACATCGCGCGCGTTCGCGAGGTCCGTTTCGTGATGCAGGGCGGCCGCGTGGTCCGCCTGCCCTGACGGGTGGCGGCGAGCGTACCAGCTATAAGATGACCCGACGCGATGCGGGTCGGTCGTTGACGGGGTGCAGGCAACGGATGCCGAGCCGCCGGTCCCAGGATCGCCATCGCGATACCCGTCAACCCAGAATTCCGGAATAGCCCCCGCAAAGGAGCCGGCTTGAGCCCTGTCATCCTGTTTGGAATCGTCGCCATCAACCTGGCGCTCGTCGCCTACACCGTCGGCGTCATCGCCGCGCACCGGTATCGGCGCGCGAGTGCCTTCGTGCTGGGCGTCTTCGCACTGGCGGTTGTCTTCGACGTGATTGCGACGGGCTGCATGGTGGCCGGCAGCCACAAGCCCTGGTTCACGCCTCACGGAATCGTGGGCTACGCGGCGCTGGGCGTGATGGTCGTGGCGGTCGCGCGGCTGTGGGCCTTGCGCCGCCAGGGGCCGAATCCGGAGATTCCCGCGGGACTGCGGGTCTTCCTGCTCGGCGCCTACGTCGTGTGGCTGATTGCCTTCGGGATCGGCGCGGCGCTCGCTTCGATGCGCTGAGGCGGCGACCAGTGGTAGGGCCAGGCCTTCCGGTCGGCGCGTCGTTGATACATTGCACTATTATGTATAATGCCGCTATGGATAGAGAGCTTTGGGTTCACTGACGGCGGAAGTCATGGAGATCAACAAAGACCTGGTGGCCGCTTCGTCCACGCCGATCGTCCTGGCGATCCTGTCTGAAGGCGACAGCTACGGATACGCGATCCTCAAGAGAGTCAGGGAGTTGTCAGGAGGTCGCCTGGAGTGGACCGATGGGATGCTCTACCCGGTCCTGCACCGGCTCGAGCGGCTCGGCCACGTGGAGGCGCGGTGGGAATCGTCGGAGACGGGCCGCCGGCGCAAGTACTACCAGATCACGCCTGGAGGCCGGGCCCAGCTCGCGGACGAGCGCCGCCAGTGGCAGGCGGTGGACGCGACACTTCATGGCATCTGGGGGTCGCTCTCCCTTTCCGTCCCGGCCTCATCCGGCCTGATGACCGAAGGAGCGTGAGCGATGACAACCCCAGACAACGCGGGATTGCTCGAGGGACAGATCGACCAGTGGCGGAGCTACCTCCGCCGCCGGCAGGCGATTCACTCCGTCGACGTGACGGAGCTCGAAGACCACCTGCGTGAGCAGGTCGCAGGCCTGGTCGAGGCGGGCCTCGCCACCGATGAGGCCTTCCTGGTGGCGGTGAAGCGGATGGGCGCCCTCGACGACCTTTCGCGCGAGTTCGCCCGCGAGCACTCGGAGCGTTTGTGGAAGCAACTGGTCGTGCTTCCGGAGGATTCCGGGGAGCGGCAAGCCGCGGTGCGGACGGACGCGATCGTAGCCTTCTCCCTCGCGGTGGCGGCGGCCCTGCTGGTCAAGCTTCCGGCACTCTTCGGAATCGACCCGGAGAAGGACCCGGGGTTCTACGTCCACAACGTGCCTCTCTTCATACTGCCCCTCCTCACCGGCTATTTCGCGTGGAAGCGACGTCTCGACGCCGGCGTTCTTCGCTGGCTGGCGCTGGCGTTCGTCGCGGCGGGTGTGTTCGCCAACGCCTATCCATGGGTCCAGCACCCAGCACCTCCGAAAGGGGATCGCCCGTTTGGCTCCACCGAGGCGCTCTCGGTGCTGCATGCGCCGATGGCGCTCTGGTTCGCGGTGGGTATCGCGTATGCGGGGGCTCGCTGGCGTCAGGTGGCGGGCCGGATGGACTTCATTCGATTCTCGGGTGAGCTCTTCATCTACTACGTGCTCATCGCCCTCGGCGGAGGCGTCTTCACGGGGTTCACGCTGATGATGTTCGCGGCCATCGGAATCAACGCCGAGCCCTTCGCCCAGTTGTGGCTCATACCCTGCGGCGCGGCGGGCGCGGTCCTTGTGGCCTCCTGGCTGGTGGAAGCCAAGCAGAGCGTGATCGAGAACATGGCGCCGGTGCTGACCCGTCTCTTCACCCCGCTCTTCGCCGCCATGCTGGTCACGTTTCTGGGCGCCATGGCGTGGACGGGGCGCGGCGTCGGGATTCAGCGCGAAGTGCTGATCGGTTTCGACCTGCTCCTGGCCATGGTCCTGGCCCTGCTGCTCTATTCGATATCCGCGCGCGACCCCAAAAAGGCGCCCACCGCCTTCGACGGGGTGCAGGTGGCCCTGGTGGTCAGCGCGCTCCTCGCCGACGCGGTGGCCCTGTGGGCGATCGCCGCGCGCATCTCCGAGTTCGGACCGAGTCCCAACCGCGTGGCTGCCCTCGGAGAGAACGTGATTCTCCTGGTCAATCTGGCCTGGTCCGCCGTGCTCTACGTCCATTTCCTGCGCGGGCGCCGTTCGTTTTCGGATCTCGAACGGTGGCAGACGAATTACCTGCCGGTCTACGCGGTGTGGGCGGCGATCGTCGTGGTCGTCTTTCCGCCCCTGTTCGGGTACCTCTGATGGTCCGTCCGGGGGGGAACACGGTCAGGGGGATGATTGGAGCCTAGGAAAGACCGGGTCCCGACCTGGCTCGCGCTCCTTGCGCTGGCCGTCGCCCTGCCGCCCGCGGCGATCTGGCTGCTCTGGCAGTACATGGGCGCCACCGCGACACCGCTGCACAAGGACCCGCGGACCGTGCCCTCCGCCACGCGTTCCGCTCCTTCGCCGGAGTGGACCCGCGCGGTCGAGCAGGCGCGTCAGATCGCCCGCGCGGATCTCTCCGAGAAGAACCTGCCCGGAATGTCCGTGGCGGTCGGGGCGAGAGGGGACATCGTGTGGGCCGAGGGCTTTGGCTGGGCAGATCTGAAGGACCGGGTGGTGGTGACGCCCGCCACGCGGTTCAGGATCGGCACCGCTTCCGTCGCGTTGACCTCGGCCGCGGCCGGCCTGCTGATCGAGAAGCAGCGGCTCAAGCTCGACGAGAAAGTCCAGACCTACGTGCCCGGATTCCCGGAGAAAGAGTGGCCGGTGACCCTCGCACAGCTGATGGGGCATGTGGCGGGCGTGCGGACCGATGGTGGCGATGAAGGGCCGCTGTTCTCGGGGCACTGCGCGCGACCGGTGGAGGCGCTGCGGTTCTTCGCGGAGGATCCCCTGCGGTTCGAACCGGGGACCCGGTTCCAGTTTTCGAGCTACGGCTGGATCCTGGTGAGCGCCGCGGTCGAAGCCGCCGCCCAGGAGCCGTACGCCGCGTTCATGCGGAAGCGGATCTTCGAGCCCCTGGAGATGAACGACACCACGGTCGACGAGGCGACCGCCGACTCGGCGCCTCCGGCCGCCCCGGATCGGGCGACCTCGTACTTTCCACGCTTCGCCGGGGATCCCCGCTACGGTCCGGACCCGATGCGCCCGCTCGACTACTCCTGCTACGCGGGGTCGAGCGTGTTCCTGTCCACTCCGTCCGACTTGGTCCGCTTCGCCATGGCCATCAACCGCGGCAAGCTGCTGCAACCCGACACGGTTCGACTTCTCCAGGCGTCGCAACGACTCGCTTCGGGCGAGGAGACCGGTTACGGCCTGGGCTGGGATCTCGAGACGGTCTCGCTTTCGGGCAGGCAGACGAGCGTGGTCGGACACGACGGAGACGTCCTGGGGGGGATGGCGGTGTCCCTCATGACCATCCCGGAGCACGGGATCGTGGTGTCGGTCACGGCCAACACCTCGTACGCGGACACGTTCTCCCTCGCGGTGAAGATCGCGCAGGCCTTCACGCCGGCGCCTGCGCCGCGCTGACCGCGCGGCCTCAGAGTCCGCCCGCGCCCATCAGGGCCAGCAGCACCCCGCCCGCCACCACGCTCGCGATCTGCCCGGCGGCGTTGGCGCCCATGGCGTGCATCAGCAGGAAGTTCTCGAAATCGTCCTCCTGGGCCACCTTCTGCACCACCCGCGCGGCCATGGGGAAGGCGGAGATGCCGGCGGCGCCGATGAGCGGGTTGACCTTGCCGCCGCTGAGCTTGTTGAGAAGCTTCGCGAACAGCACGCCGGCCATGGCGTCGACCGCGAAGGCCACGATTCCGAGCACCAGGATCGCGAGGG
>DAORUA010000037.1:0-17103 GCA_035432945.1 Vicinamibacteria bacterium
TCACGAAGCACCGCGCCACCATGGCCGCGATCATCGCCAAGGCGAAGGAGCGGGCCGGAATCACCTAGGCCGCGCGAAGCCCGCGGGCTATCCTTCGCCTGCATGCCTCAGCCCGCCTATCCAGCCGCCCACATCGTCGCCCCCAAGGTGCAGAGGCACTTCGCCCGCCACCTCGAGGCCGCCCGCGAACGAGGGCGCGACGACCTGCCGGAAGCGCCGACGGACATCGCCATCGAGGCCCTGATCGACGCAGCCTTCTGGGCCAGCCTGAGGCGCGAGGAGGGCGTGACCCCCACCATCTCCCTCGCCTACGTGCCGCCGGACCGCGCCGGGCATCCCCTCTGTTTTGCCGCCCCCATTCCCCTGCGCCCCGCGCCGCTCGCCAAGGTGGCGCCCGCGGTGGAACGCCCGGGCATCCACCTCGGGGTCTGGCGCGACGACTACGATTTCCACGTCTGGGGCACCACCCAGGACGTGCCCGCCTTCTGCCTGGTGGTGGAAGTGGTGGCCTCGGGGCTCATCGTCATCAAGCATCGCTCAGAGCCCTTCGGCAAGTTCGTGAACGTGGCCGTGCTCGAAGGCGACCAGGTCAAGGTGGTGGACGAAGCGGGTGGTGCTTCGGTGCCCGACTGTCCGCTGCTCGTGAAATCGCTGCTCGGTTTCGTGGAGGGCTTCGGCGGGCTCGATCCCGTCAACGTCCTGGTGGAGGTCGCGGCCTCGATGCGGGCGCACGGGCGCGGGGGAGCGCTGCTTGTGGTTCCGGCCGACACCACGCAGTGGCGCGAATCGGTGGCGACTCCCATGCTCTACGCGGTGGAGCCGCCGTTCACGGGCCTGCGCGACGTGCTCCGGGCGCGGCCGAAGTCCGGGGGCCTCCACGAGTGGCAGGAGGACCTGCGCCGGGCGGTCGACGCGGTGGCGGGGCTCACCGCCGTGGACGGCGCCACCATCGTCAACGATCGTTACGAGGTGCTGGCCCTGGGCGCCAAGATCACGCGCCGCCGCGGGGCCGCGCCGGTGGAACAGGTGAGTTACACCGAGCCCGTGGAGGGGAACGTGCGCTCCCAGACCGCGCCCACACAACTGGGCGGCACGCGGCATCTGTCCGCTGCGCAATTTGTACACGATCAGCGGGATGCCATGGCTCTCGTGGCCTCGCAGGACGGGCGGTTCACGATCTTCAAGCGGTCGCCGTGCGAGGAGATCGTGCATGCGCATCGGGTGGACGCGTTGTTGCTGTAGGCGCGCCCGGCTTCCTTCCGCCATCTCCCCGGCTCGCCCTGCCGCCCAGGGAAAAATCACGCCAATGTCCTTGACAGGTGTGCGCGGCCGAACATAGGGTATCCGGACTCTCCCACCTGATGCGGCGCGTGCCGCCACGAGGTGTTCATGTGTCGGGCCGCTGAAGTGCAATTCGAGTCGAGCCAGCGGGGTTCGGGGCAAACGTTCACTCGCTTGAGTCGCGCGGCCAGCGTGGCGGGGCTGGCTCTGTCCTGGCTTCTGAGCGCGCAGCCGGCGCAAGCGCAGTTCCGGAAGATCGGCGAAATGGAGCTTCGACTCTCCGGCCTTTCCGCCACGGTTGAGAACGCCGAGCCGGTGGTGCCGAAGAACACTCCGGGCGGCATCCGCATCCTCGTTCGCGCCGGAGGCGTGGATCTCTCGATCGCCGATCTGTCCCGCTTCCTCGGCCAGGACTTCTCCGTGCAGGGCGAACTGTCGGGACCCGGGCTGTCGCAGCCAATGACGCTGCCCGCGCTGCAGCCGGGCCAGGACCTTCCGGCCGATCCCCTCATCCTGTCCACGCCGCCCGTCAGCATTGCTGGAACCTACCGGCTCTCCAATCTGCGCATCGTCGCCAGCGGTCGGACTGTGCTCGACGTGGACCCGTCGAGCGTGTCGCTCAAGGTCATCGACCAGATTCTCGTCACCCAGGTGACCACGAGAGCCCTCACCCTCGATGAGATCCGCGGCAAGGGGATCGTCCTGGACAGCGACGACTACCTGGGCTTCGAATTCACGATGGGATTCGAGCTGGATTCGAAGGCCGTCGACCTGAAGTTCCCCGTGGTGTTCGACCGGCAGGGCGTCGCGGTTCCGCAGCCCCTTTCACCTCCCTCTGCGCC
The DNA here is from genome assembly GCA_035432945.1 of Vicinamibacteria bacterium. Taxonomy (GTDB): domain Bacteria; phylum Acidobacteriota; class Vicinamibacteria; order Fen-336; family JAGNNV01; genus JAGNNV01. The sequence continues at coordinate 2,124 of DAORUA010000037.1, forward strand.
AACACGAGAGGGCATCTCGCTTCCCACGATCCTTCCCCTTCTGCTCCAGGCCGAGGACGCGAGCGGGTTGCCGGTGGAGATTCCCAAGGTGACGATGCCCTCGGGCGCGGTCAGGCCCGTGACCATTCCGGCGGTGCTGGTGATTCCGGGGAACGTCGGGTACCTCAAGCAGTTCTTCTCCGCTCAGCTCTACGTGTCGAACGGCGCGCCGGTGGGCTCCAAGCTGAACGTAAGGGACATCAAGGCGACACTGAAGCTGCCGCCGGGGGCCGACCTTCAACTCGGCACCACGGACGACCCGCTGACCTTGCCGCAGCTCGAGCGGGAGGGGCGGGTTATCGACCAGCCGCTCACCGCCGAGGTGCACGGGCTCGGCGCGGACGGCGAGCCGTCCACCGCGGACGATGTCACAGAGCTGGCCCCGGCGGAACAAGGACAGGTGGAGTTCCTCATCGAAGGCGAGAAAGAGGGCTTCCACCAGATCCACTTCGACCTCACCGCTCAACTGCTTGGCCTCCCTATCGGCCCGGTCACGGTCAAGGGGAAGGCGACGGGCGGCGTGCTCGTGCGAAATCCGTACTTCAACGTCACCTTCAGCGTGCCTTCGATCGCCCGCACCGGAGAGTCGTTCGTCCTGCGCGCCACTGTGACGAACATCGGCAAGGGGATCGCAAACAGCGTCTCCATGAACCTGGACCAGGACGCTTTCTCCAACCTGACCCTGAAGAGCGAGGCCTCGAAGACGATCTCCACTCTGAAGCCCGGGGACTCGAAGGTCCTCGAGTTCACCTTCGAGTCGCACAAGACCGGGAAGGTCGTCGCCACCTATTTGAAGATGGACGGCGGAGGTTCCACTGGCGACATCAAGTTCAGAGTCGGGATCGGAGAAAGGAACGTGCCGCTCTCTCCGGACACCCTGGTCCTTCCCGCGTCAACCGAGGATCTGCCCTCGGATGTTGTGGACGCGGCGATGAGAGTTCTCGGCCAGGCCTGGAGCGTCGCCAATGCGCCGAGCGGCACCCTGCCCCCGGGGGTGATCCGAGTGAGCGGCCAGACCGCGGTGAAGAAGGCGCTCGCCCTCGCTGAAGCAGGCCTGCGGGTGACCCTCGGCCAGTCGAGCGACGCCGCCGTGCGCGACCTCTTCTACGACTTCTTCTCGGGGGCTCCGGTCGACCCGGGCTTCGATCAGCTGCTCCGCACCACGGAAGCGGGCCACGCCTTCGTCCAGGCCGTGGGCGCCGCCCTGTCCGATGCGGCCATGCAGCAAGGCGGCGGCCCGGGCTATGAATACGACACCGCCCGGCTGGTCGCCTCCGCGGCTCCCTTCATTTCCTTCGGCTGGGATGGGGTCGAGGGCGATCTCGCCCTGGTCGATGGCGCGGGCCGCACGTCCATTCGATCGACGGACATCGCGGCTCCCGCGGTGCTCACCTCGCAGAATGTCGTGGGCGCCGCGCTCATGCCCCTGGGCTCCGACATCATGCTGGGACTTGCGGCGCAGCCGTCCGCGGGTCCCTACCGATGGGAATTCCGCGCCTCCGAGCCGGGAACCGGCAGCCTGTCGATCACGTTCCCGCGCCCCGATGGGTCGTTCGGGCGGGCCTCCTGGTCGGGGGCGGTTTCGGAGAGCTCGATCGTCCGCGTCATGACCGATGTCAACGGGGAGGCCACCTTGCAGGTGGACCTGAATGGCGACTCGGTCTTCGAGTCCGCGGAGGCCCTCTCCGTGAACACCCTTCCCGCCGACGGCCCCCGCCTGCTGGCGGGCGCGATTATCGGCCCGGAGACGCTCGATGGAGCGGGGCCGTGGGGTTTCCAGGCCGCGCTGGTGTTCGATCGGGTGGTGGGCGAAGCGAGCGCCGGGCTGACCTCGAACTACTCCATTCCCGACAACAGGGTGAGGTCGGCGAGACGTCAACTCTCCGGCCGCCTCGTGTTCGCGGCGTTGAGTCTTCCCGAAGGCCCGTACATCCCCGCGCGCCTCACCGTGCGCGGCATCGAGGATACGCGGGGGGCGGTGGGGCCGGAAGGGACGGCGGCCCTTTTGTCCAGGCTGAACTTCTCGCGGCCCGGCTCGCCGCCCTCGCCCGAGATTGGCGCGATCGTTTCCGGCCGCGTCCTCGACAGCGACGGAGCGCCGCTCCCCGGCCGCACCGTGACCTATGCCCAGTTCCCGTCGCTCTTCTGCGCCGATGTGGTGCCGCCCGCCGGGTTCGCGGCCCCGCTCACCGACCAGAACGGCGCCTTCGAGCTTCGCTACGTCCGCCAGGATCAGTGCGGCAACCCGTTCCAGCTCTTCACCATCGATCCCTCGACCGGGGCCAGGCGTTCCCAATCGCTCTACGTCCGCTCGCCCGGGCAGCAGATCGTGGCCGACTTCGTCATGCTGGCCACCGGCTCGGTTACGGGGACGGTGAGGGACTACCAGGATCAACCGGTGGCCGGCGCCCGGGTGACTGTCCTCTCTCAGACCGAGACCCAGGTGGGCGCGGCGACGATGACCGATGCGCTGGGCCGATACGCGGTCTCCGGCGTCACCGTCGGGCCCGTGTCGGTCCGGGTTGGAAAAGGCAACGGGGTCGGCTCGGCAGCCGGGCGTATCGACCGGGCGAATGTGCCGGCGGTCATCGACCTGACCATCTTCGATGGCGCCGCGCGAGCTCACGGCACCGTCTGGACCGTCGAAGGGACGGCGGCGGCGAAGCTCGCGGTCGGGGCGGTGGTGACCTACTACATCAACCCCGGCCCGTACGCTCAGGCCATGGCGGTCACTTCGACCGATGGGCGGGGCTATTACTCCTTCACGGGAATGCCGGTGGGGGGCTTCATGATCAAAGCCCAGGCCAACACGCGGGACTTCAAGGCCGTCACCGGGGTGAATCCGGGCCTGGAGGACCTCGAGGTGAATCTCTCCGTCGAGATCCCGCCGCCGGCTTCTCTGGGCTACATCGACGGTCAGGTCGTCATGCCCGATGGCACTCCCGCCGAAGGGGTCATCGTCACTTCCGGGGCGGGGTCGGTGCTTTCCGGGACCGGTGGTTTCTTCGTGCTCCCGGTCGTGCCTCAGGTCTCGGCCCACGTGGTCACTGCGACGACCCGCGACAGAAAGAGAACCGGGCAGACGACGGTCAGCGTGGTCTCGGGCGGAGATCGAGCGACCGGCGTGCGCATCGTTCTGACGAGTCTTGGCGCCGCCGAATTCACGGTGCTCGACATGACCGGGCAGCCGCTGTCCGGACGGACGGTGAGGCTCCTCGACTCGAGACTCGATCCCTGTGGCCGGTCGGCGGCCGTGACCGACGCCGTGGGCCTCGCCCGCTTCACCTCCTTGGGGGTTGGAGCGGTGATCGCGCAGATCGTCAACGAAGGCGAAATCGTGGACGCCGCCCGCGCCTCGGTTTCCATTTCCGGCGAGGGATCGACCGGCTTCGGGGTCCTCCGGGTCGAGACCCGGGGGTCGACGATCTCAGGGGCGGTCATCGATCGCGATGGTCTGCCGGTGCAAGGCGCCGAGGTGGAGCTTCGCTCGCTCGCCTTCGTGCAGGACGCCTCGTTCTGCGGCATGCAGCAGTTGGTCACCCACCGGTCGCGGACCGGTGGCGAGGGGCGTTTCCGATTCACGAACGTCCACCCCGGGCGCGTCTATGTCACCGCCAGCCAGCCGGATTTCGCGCCGACGCCGGTCACCCTGGCTCAGGACCTCGTGGCCGGCGCTTCCGCCGAAGTGACCCTGCAACTGGTCAGCACCATCGCCGGGACGATCACGGGAGTCGTCTACGAGCCGGACGGCGAAACCAGCGCCGGGCCAGGAGTCGAGGTCACGATGAACGGCCTCCTTCCGGACGTCACCGTGCTCACCAACGCTCAGGGCGAATTCCGCTTCGCGGAGATCTTCCCCCAAGGCGGCTACACCATCACCGCGCGCGATCCGATCACCGGGCTCGTGGAACAAGGCAGGATCTACGCCGCCGCGGGCGTGCCCCTGCAGCACGACATCCGATTGAAGGGCAAGGCCGCGGTTCGGGTGCGAGTGGAGACCGCGAATGCCGAGGCGGTCACCAACGCCTACGTGACCCTGCGAGAGACCGCCTATCCCAACCGCACCTTTGAAGGCGTTCTGGACGCTTCGAGTCAGGGGAGGGTCGACTTCCCCGGAGTGTTCGAGGGGCAGGTCTCGATCGAAGTCCGCGATCCCCAGGGCCGCACGGGCGGGCGCAACGCTCTCACCATTCCTACGGGATCAACGCAGGTGGAGACGACGGTGCGCGTGACCACCACCGGCACGGTCCGTGGCCGGTTCCTCCGCCCTGCCGGCGACGACTCGCCGATTCCGTATGGAAGCGTACGTTTGCTGGTGGGTGGCCGCCTCATCGGCCAGGTCACGACGACGGCAGCGGAACCCGCGGGCTCCTACGAGTTCTCCTACGTGCCCGCCGGCGCCTTCCGCCTCGAAGGCCTCGACCCGCTCACCGGCCGCACCGGCTTCGCCACCGGCGCCATTGACGCGGAGAGCGAGATCGTTCAGGTGGACATGCGCGCCCAGGCTATCGGAACCGTCACCGGCTTGGTTACCGAGAATGGCAGTCCGCGGGGTGGCGCCCGGGTTGAGTTGACCTCCGGCAGCTACTCGGCGACCACCATGTCGGACGCCCTCGGCAAGTACATGGTGCAAGGGGTCCCCGAAGGGCGCGTGGTGGTGAGCGCTGATCTTGGATCCAGCGGAGGGGGCACGGCGTCCCAGAGGGGAACCGCGTCCGGGACGCTCATCGGCGAGGGCACCACCCTCGACCTGAACGTGGCCTTGCGCGATAGTGGACGGGTCAGCGGGAGGGTGCTGAAGGCGGGGACGGGAAGCGAATCGGCAGGCGTCACCGCGATATCGATCTATGTGGGCGGCATCGGCGGCGGTGTCGTCACCGGATCGACCGACGAAAACGGGGAGTTCGAATTCACGCGCGTGCCCTCCGGCCTGGCCACGCTGACCGCGGAAGCGCTCGGGAGCGACGACTTCGCGAGCGGCACGGTCGACGTTCCCGCGGGAGGTGACGCCGAGCCTGTGACCTTGATGCTCAACGGCATCGGTTCGCTCCATGGCGTCGGTCACGACTCCATGGGCGCCCCGGTGCGGGGAAGCGTCACCATCGCGTATGGGCCGCCCGGGCGGCAGCGAGGGGTGACCCTCGAACTCGCAGCCGGCGACGGCTCGTTCACGCTGCCCAGGGTTCTCGCCGGACCATTCACGGCGAGCCTGAGGGTGATGAACGGGTCTCTCGCGCTGTATGGCACGGCGTCCGGGATCATCGAGGACGGGAAGACCACCGAGGTTGTCATCGAGCTCCAGGACTCGGCCACGGTGACCGGGCGTGTGCTGAGAGCGGATGGCGTCACGCCCGCCTATGGCGCGGCGGTGACCCTGAACCTCACCGGCACCGCGTCATCGACTTCGACCCAGGCGCAGACGGATGGGCGCTTCACCTTCCGCGGCGTGAGCCTTGGGGCGTTCAACGTCAAGATAAGCGACCCGGTGACCGCGGGCCTCGCCCAGGCTTCGGGCACGACGACCCTGGATGGGGAAGTGGTCGATCTCCTCGATCTCATCCTCGACGATTCACCCCTCCAGGTCCTGTCTGTCCATCCTGCCGATGGGGCGGTGAACGTCAGCGTGACCCAGCCCATCACGTTGACATTCTCGGATCCGCTCGCCGCCGGCGCGGGTATCGGGGTCTTGAACGGCGCGGCGGGGGTCGGCGGCCCTGCTCCCGTTCTCTCGAACGGGGGCCGCACCGTGACCCTCAATCCTCCCGGAACAGGCTGGCCGAACCCGAAGACGCTGACCGTCCTCGCCAGCACTTCGGTGACGGACGTCCTGGGCCGGCGACTCGCCCAGTCGTTCACCAGCCGATTCACCACCGAAGACAAGGCTCCTCCCCTCGCGATCTCCTACAGCCCCGCCTCCGGCGCGATTCAGATTCCGTCCGATTCAGCGATCGAGGTGACCTTCTCGGAGCCGCTTTCCCTGAGCGCGGCGTCGCTCGAAGGCGTCATAAAGGCATTCAGGGCGGGTGTGGGTCAGATCCCGGGCGCCTCCACCCAGACCGCGCCCGACAAGGTCAGGTTCCAGCCGGCCTCGCTGCTACCCGAGAATTCCTCGTACTCGGTCGTCGTGAACGGCGCGGTGGATCTCCTCGGAAACGTCCAGACCTCGCAGCAGGCCTTTTCCTTCTCCTCGACCGACACCCTTCCTCCCGTGCTGAGTCTCACCGCTCCTTCTCCGAACAGCTCGGTCAGGAACCAGAGGCCTGCAATCGGGGTCTCGGCTATCGACGCCCTGACCGGCTTCGACACCACGGCGCCCGTGGTGCTGACCGTCGACGGCCAACCCGTCTCCACGGTGAAGACGGTCAACGGCTTCCATCATCTTCCGTTGGCGGACCTCGCTGAAGGGACGCATCAGGTCTTCGCGCAAGCCCAGGACCGCGCGGGGAACCTGGCCACACTCTCGGCGGCCTTCATCGTCGACGTGTCGTCGCCCTCTTCGGTGTCTCTGCTCGCTCCGGCGGCGAATCAGACCATCTCGGGAACGTTCATCTTCTCGGGCGCCGCCGTCGATGCGCTCTCGCCCATCCAGCGGATCGAGGTCATGGAGGGATCGGAGGTGAAGACCACTCTCTTCGCCCCCGCCCTCACCGCGTCGTTCAACACCGGGTCTCTCGGCGAGGGATTCCACACCTTCTTCCCGCGGGCCTACGACGCGCCCGGAAACGCCTCCGTCGGCCCCCCGGTCACCGTCCTGGTGGACAACACGCCGCTCGTGGTCACGATCGCTCAGCCCGCCCAGGGCGCGCGCTACCAATCGAGCGTCACCGTCACCGCCACCGTATCCGAGCCGGTTCAGCGGGTGGAGTTCACCGCTCCGGGCTTCGCCCCCGTCTCGGTTGCCGCACCCGGCCCCTACACCGCCACGATGGACCTCTCGGGAGTTCCGGAGACCGAGTCCTTCACCATCGTGGCGACCGCCACGGCGAGTCAGGGGGGCACGGGCTCGACGTCAGTGACCCTCGCCATCGACCGGACGCCGCCGGGGCTCGTGCTTGCCGCGAAGGTCCTCGCCCAGAGCCGCGCCGGGTCTCCCGTTCAGGTCGTGGGGGCGGCGGGCGCCGCGGAAGGAAAGGCGACGGTGGAGATCACCAATCCGCGCACCGGCGACGTGCGGCTGGCCCCCGCCGCTCTGGACGGCTCGTTCGTGAGCTCCATCCCGGGAGTCGCGGGAGACGTGCTGCGGCTGCTTCAGATCGACCCCGCCGGGAACCATGGCGGGTTTGTCGAGACGCCGGTGAGCGCCGCGGCCGCGCTCGAAGGGGTTCCCACGCGTGGTCTCAGGATGTGGGTGAGCGCGGATGCTATCGCCCCGGTTCCGGCCGAACCCTCCGGGTGGAGCGGGGTCTGGCCGGACGCCTCCTCGGCTCCCAACAATCTCCTGCAGACGACGCCCTCGGCCCGTCCTCTCCTGGTGGCGTCCGCGCCCGCGTTTGGCGGTCTTCCTGTCTTGCGCTTCGACGGATCAACCGACTTCCTGCGCTTCACCTCTCCCGTCACCCCGATCCAGACCGTCTTCTGGGTCCTCCAGGACACGTCAGGCGACAGCAGTGCGCGCTTCCTCCTTGGCAACTTCGCGGGGACTCCGTGGGATTTCGCCCCCGGCGCCACCGGGGAGGCGATCTGGAGCACGTCGGCGTCGCCTGCGGTGATTGGCGGCCAGACCTGGGTAAACGGCGTTCCGGTGAAGGGTACGGTGAGCGGACGGCCGCGGCAGGCTTCCATCGTGTCGGTGGTCACGGCGGGAGCCACGCGGGCGGATACCTTCGGGACGCACATGGGCGTCAATCAGTTCTTCAAGGGCGATCTGGCCGAGATGCTGATCTACGACCAGCCCCTCGATGCGGACGAGCGGCGGTCGGTTGAGGACTACCTGGCCCGGAAGTACCGGCCCTACACGCCGCGCGTCAGCGCGCCCGTGGTCTCGCCGTCGGGCACGGTCTTTGATGGTTCGACCACGGTGCAGATCAGCACGACCACCCCGGACGCCGCCATCCATTTCACCCTCGATGGTTCCACGCCCACGCGGCTGTCGCCAGAGTACTCCGGCCCCTTCGTCGTCGACCACACCGTCACCGTGAAGGCCGCCGCATTCCGGGAGTCGTTCGAGGACAGCGCGGTGTCGATCGCTGGCTTCATCCGCTCCGACGGCGGTCCCATTCGTAATGAGCACCTCCGCATGTGGGTCCGGGCGGATGCGGGAATAGGGACATCGTCTGGGAGTTATCTGCCGGTCTGGAGGGACCTATCGGACGCGTCGAATCACCTGGTCCAGGCGGACGGCGCAGCGCTCCCCCTGCATGTTCCCGAGGCCTCGAACGGGCTTCCCGCCCTCCGATTCGATGGGTCGAGCGATCACTTCAAGTTCAGCACGCCCATGACGGACATCCGCACCGTGTTCTTCGTGGCTCGGGAAAGCCCGTCCGCCATCGGTGACTATCGGTACCTGCTCGGCGACACCGCGTTCAGCTATCCGTTCGCGAGCGGCGCCGCGACGTTGTGGCACTCCGGAAACACAGCGGCCGCGGTGAAACAAGGCGACACCTACATCAACGGCGCCCCCGTTGACGGGACTCAGACCGCCCGTCCGAGGAACCTGAGCGTGATCTCCGTGGTGACCACCGCGAACGTCCCGGCCCGGCTGTTCGGTTCCTACAACGGCGGCATGCAGTTCTGGTGGGGCGACGTGAGCGAGGTCCTCATCTACAACCAGGCGCTGACCCCGCCCGAACGACGTGCGGTGGAGGCCTATCTTGGAGCGCGCTACGCGATCGCCGCCGCCGCCGCATCATTCGGGAACGTCCAGGTCGATGTGAAGAGGGGCGGCGTCAATCAGAGCGGCCTCGCGGTGACCCTGCTGAGCGACAGCATCGCGGCCGCGCCCGAGGACAACACAAAGACCGCCACCACCAACAGCTCGGGGAGCGCCACCGCTTCGATGCCGGTCGGCTTCCTGACCGCGAGGGTTACCGACGGCGGCGTCGCATACGAAGCCACGGGAACGCTTCGCGTGGGCGGGACGCTCACGCTCGCCATCAATCTGCCTGCGCTTCCCACCGCGCTGCGGGGCCGGGTGGTTGCCTCCGACGGCCTCACCCCGCTTCCCGGAGCCACGGTTTCCGTGGGTGTGAAGCAGTCCATCACCGACCTGAACGGGGACTACCGCATCGACTCGCCGGTGACGGGCAGCCCGACCGTGGCCTTCAGCTTCCAGGGCCTTTCCGACACCGTCACTGCCCCGATTCCGTCGGGCTCCGAGACCGTCCTGAACCACACGCACACTCGCGCCCCGCTTCACGTGGTCTCCGTGACCGAGAACGGCACGGGGATCCCGCTCGAGGGCGTGGCGATCACGACCTGCTCTGCCGCAAACCCCGCGCACTGCGCGCCGACACGAGCGACGGACGCCCTCGGGCGAATCGAATACCTCGGCCAGCCCACGGGCAGCGCCGCCGATGCCGGCTGGCACAACGTAACCGCAGTGACTCCGGACGGCGCGACCCTGACCCAGGGCGCCGACTTCCACTACGACCGCTCCGGCCAAGCCGATATCGTGTTCGAGCCTCCGGGACGCCTGCATGGGACCATCCGGCTGCCCGGGGGCGCGCCCGCGGCGGGCGTGGAGGTCTGGGTCAATGATCTGTCGGGCAGCGCGTCGTCGTCACAGGTCACGGCCGCGGATGGAACGTACTCCTTCCCGAGGCTCGGCGGCCATGATGTGACCGTGGGCGCCACCACCGCCGAAGGTCTGGTGGAGGTGACGGCCTCCGCGACCATACCGGTAGGCGGCGACGTGACCGTCGATCTCACCCTTCCCGTGGCGTTCCTCGAAATTGTGCTCGAGCAGGCGGGTCAGCCCCTCGCCGACCAGCCGGTGGACATCACCCTGATCGGGCCGCGCACGTTGAACCGGACCACCGACGCCCAGGGCCGCGTGAACGTGATGCTTCCCGCGGGTTTCACGCAAGTGCTCGCCTGGTCCCCCGAACCCGCGGCGGCGGAGTTCGACCTCGCGGCCGGCGAGACTCGGACCGTGACCCTGCACGCCGGATCTCATCACCCGCCGGCCGCGATCGGTGAGTTCAACGTGTCCGGTTCGTACGAAGGCTCGATCCATCCAGCTCAGTTTGATCTGTACAGCGCGAACCCCTCCTTTGTGTTCCAGTCGACGGACACCGCGGACGGCCGGTCCGAGGCGCGGGTCGCCACCTTTGCGTCCCCGTGGAACCCCACTCCTGTCTACTATCACCAGACCCTCTTCGTGCCCACGAGCGGCGCCTTTGCGCGAAGCCTCACCACCTTCACCAACCCTTCGGACTCGGAGGTGACCGTCGATGCCCTCGCCCAACTCGGCGTCAACGGAAGCGTCGATGCCACCGAGGATTCCCTGACCGTGGATGGCGCCTATTCCGTGGCGTTCGGGCGCGGCGGCGAGTTCGTCTGCAGCGAAGGGTGCTTCATCCGCCACCCGCTCGTCCTGCCGCCCCACAGCACGAAGGCGCTCCTGACCTTCACCACGATGGATCCCGCTCTCATACCGTCTCTTCGTGACTTGTCGGCCGATGGCGCGATCGCGGGATTGACCAGCGAGGAGCGTCTGGCCATCGTGAACTTCGACGTTCCGACCTCGATCCAGGTGGTGGTCGAGGGGATCGCGCAAACCGCGACCGGCAGCCCGCTGTCCGGGGCGAGCGTGGTCATCGGCCGCGGCGAGACCATCGTGGCGCAGGGGGTCAGCGGGCCCGATGGCGCGTTCTCCCTCGCGTTCTCCGGCATCTCCGGCTCGTATCGCGTCGCCTTCGCTGCCGGGGACCACATGTTCGAGGGCGCGTTTGAGATCCTGGCCAGCGGGGCTCTCGTGCTCGGTCCCCTTCAGGCGGTCGATCCCGCCGAGAGGGGCGCGGTGCGGCTCGTCCTTGAGGACGGGACATCGGCATCGGTTGAAAACCTGCCGGTGTCGGCGAGGAGCGCCGGCCTCTTCGGCCTGGACCCACTTCTGACCGGCTTGACCGACTCCACGGGCCAGGTTGTGCTGACTGGCCTCGTTCCCGGGCTGAACCGCGTGGAGACACCGATCGGGGTTGGTCACGCGCGGGTCCTGGCCGGAGGCGAAACCGTCCTGCGCATCCGTCGCGGCGGCGAGGTGGGCGCGGTTTCAGGATTGGTCACCCTCAACGGGAGCCCGGTGGGGGGCGCGGTGGTGGTCGGGAGGCAGTGGGACAACGGTCTCGGAGCCGAGGCCGTGGTGGCTCGGGCAACCACGGGACCGGACGGCCGCTATCTGCTCTCGGGGGCGCGGCCCAGCGACAGCATCGGCCTGTACGCCTGGGACCCCGACGCCTATCGAAACGCGAGCGGGTGGACCTACGTCCTCGACGGCCCACAACCTTCGCCCGCGGAACCCATCGCGCTCGCCACCGACGACGCGATCGGCAGCGTGCTCGTTCGCGGCGTCCGCGAGTCCGATGGCACAGCCGCCTCCGGCCACGCCGCGACCCTGGAACTTCAATACTGGCCGTTCTCGCTGGATCTGACTCTCGACGAGAACGGTGAGGCGAGGGTCTTCGGCCTGCCCGCGGGGAACAACGCGATCGCGACGGTCTCGGGGGCCCTGGGCTACGGCCGTGAGCTGGCGTTGCTGGAGTCCAATGTCGAGACAGTGTTGGTGGTGCCGGTGGGCGACCGGGTCGCGCTGCCTGCCGACGTGGCGCCCTTCAGGATTACGGGTTCAACCCTGACCGAGGCGGTCTCCACGGCCCCCTTCGGGCTCACCACCAACGTCGAGATGGGGAACTCCACCGAGCCGTTCTCCGAACGGATGTCGGCGGCGGTGAGCGCCGACGGGACGACGTTCACCCTGGTGTTCCGCACTTCGCCGCAATACGCCGGCGAGACGGCGCTTCGGCTGGAGCGAAAGGTCTTCATCCCCGCCGGTTCTCCGTTCGCAAGGGTTTTCGACACCATCGAAAACGTGAGCGATGCGCCGGCCCAAGCGAACTACAACCAGTTCTCGTTCTTCGGCCTGGCTCAGGGCACGGTCACCGAGATCCTCGGCGACGGCGTCATCGATGGAGCGGACGCCGGCTTCGTGGTCCAGACCGATGAACCCACGGGCGAAGTGGCGGGCTTCGCGATGAGGCGACCCGGCTCAGCCGCGCCCGAGTATTTCAATCAGGCCGACTACGTCGCGTCCCGCCAGTGGGTCCACGGCTGGCAGGGCCTCGGCGTGGCCCCCGGCGAGAAACGGTCCTTTATGTCGTTTGTGGTGTTTGGGCGCGGGGCGGGCGCCGCCGGTTCGGTGGTTTCGCGGATTCAGTCGCTGCTCGCCCTCTCCGACGCCCAGGCGCTCCACGGGCTCTCCTCCGAAGAGCGCAGCCGGCTTGTGAACTGGGTGACGCCGTGAGCTTTGAACGCTTGAACTCGAGACGCCTCACCTTGGCCGACCGAGGCCTTGCGCTCGTTCTCACCTGGGCGCTGCCTGGAAGCACAGCGCTCGCGTTGACGCCGCCCACCCTGACGTCGGTTCCCCCAAGTGCAGCGAGCGCGTCCGGCGCGCCGCTCTCCTCACCTCTTTTCGATGAAGCCTACAGTTCTGCACCGCCCCCGATCGAGCCCGCAGCTGCGGCCGAAACCGCGCCCGCTCTCACCAGCGCGCACGAAGACGACGATGACGATGACGACGGCCTCCGCCCCATCCTCGAGTGCGTCGTCCGCCACTCGTCGAGCAGCTACACCGCCTACTTCGGCTTCAAGAACGAGAGCGACCAGGTCCTCGCGGTTCCGGTGGGCTCGAGCAACTCCTTCTCGCCCGCGCCGCAGGACCGGAATCAACCCACTACCTTTCCGAAGGGCCGTTCGCCGCACTATCCGAACGCCGCCTTCTCCGTCCCCTTCAACGGCTCCCACCTCACCTGGACATTGCGAGGCCCGGGCCGTCACTCTCGTTCCGTAACCGCCAAGGCCTCCTCGCACCGCTGCCAGGCGACGCCCAGTCCCACCCCCTCGGCGACACCCACTCCGCTCGCGAACCCGACGCCGCGTCCTGTCTGCGCGAGCCCGGTCTTCGGCCCCTCTCGCTTCACCCGCACCTGCGACGACCACGGCCCCACCGTCTACAACCGGACCTTCGCGCTTCCCGCGGGTGCTTCCGGCCCCTTCACCCTGCGCATCCTCAATGGCGACACCCAGGGGCGCAACAAGACCACGTCCGCGGAAGTGAAGGTCAACGGGGTCGAAGCGGTGGGGGAGAGCGACTTCAACAACAACGTCGTGACCTTCACGAAGACGCTGCCCGGCCTCGGCGCCAGCAACCAGCTCTACGTTCGGGTGAAGGGCGCGCCGGGGTCCACGTTCACGCTGGAGATCTGTGGAGCCGGTCAGGCTGACACCACTCCCCCGGTGGTCGACTGGCTGACGCCGGTGGAAGGGGAGATCCTGGCCGACGCCTCGCCGCTCTATCGCGTCCGATACTCCGACGCGGGCAGCGGCCTCGCCCTCTCCACCCTGAAGGTCCTCGTGGACGGGGCCGATCAGACCGCGGCGTTCAACGCCCAGCCCGACGAGGCCTCGTACGACAGCACGGCCGCGCTCGCGGACGGGGCGCACACCCTGCGCGCGGAGATCCAGGACGTGGCGCGGAACACCGGTGTGGCCGCCCGGGCGTTCCGCGTGGATGCGACGCCACCCGCGATCGCCGTCGCCGAACCCGCGAACGGCTCTCTCATGCGCGTGGTCCGTCCGCAGCTGCGCCTCACCTTCGCCGATGGGGGCACGCTGCCTTCGGGAGCGGATCCGGCGACGCTCGCGGTGAGCATCGATGGCGTGGACGTTACCAGTGCGTTCAGCATCACGGGCGGCGTGGCCACGGGTATCGCACCGCTGCCCCTCTCGGACGGGTCGCACCGGATCGATGCTTCGATCTCCGACCGCGTCGGCAACGAGGGCACGGGCTTCACCCTCTTCACCATCGACCCGGTGGCCCCGGTTCTCACTCCGATCTCTCCGGTCCAGGGCCAGACCTTCGGCGCTTCGAGCGTCCCCGTTCTCGTGCAGTACGCCGACGACCATGCCCTGAACCTCGCGTCGTTCACCGTCACCCTCGATGGGTCACCGCTTGCTCTCACCATCGACGCCGATTCCGCGTCGGGCGCCGCGGCCGACCTCGCCGACGGCCCGCACGCGCTGTCCCTGAGCATCGCCGACCAGGCCGGCAACGTGAAGACCTCCACGGTCTCCTTCAGCACCGACACCGGCAAGCCCGAGATCTTCATTGTTCCCGCGAATGGCGAGGCCATCAACTCCCGCAATCCGGAGATCGTCGTGACCTACAGCGACGCCCAGGGCATAGCGCCCGGCGCGCTCAAGATCTCGGTCAATGGCGTTGTGCGCACGGCCGAGTTCACGCAGACGGGCTCCGAAGCGCGGGCGACGCTCGCCGACCCGCTGCCCGTGGGCCTCAACGTCATCGCCGCCGAAGTGCGGGACGGCGCTTCCAACCTGGGCGTCGCCGTGTCTTCATTCACGGTGGACGTGGCCCCGCCGGTCATCACGGTGACGTCGCCGGCGAGTGGTACCTTCCTCAACGACACCACGCCGGACATCGAGATCACCCTGCAAGACGAAGCCACGGGCATCGCCGCCGAGGTCACCCGCGTGTTCATCGACGGAAATGACGTGACGGCCGACTTCGTGCTCGGAGCCACGGGCGCGCGCGGCACGCCAGTGACGCCCCTCGCCGAGGGCCCGCACACGCTGGAAGTGCTCGCCGCGGACGGCGCCGCGAACCCCGCGACCCTCACGGCGACGTTCCACATCGACCTCACGCCGCCCGTGCTCGACTTCGCGAGCCCCCGCGTGGATGGCTACACCAACGATCCCACTCCGG